>CAMFRJ010000036.1 GCA_945981915.1 uncultured Erysipelotrichaceae bacterium | reverse complement strand
AGATTCGCCTTAGTCTCGTGGGCTCGGAGATGTGTATAAGAGACAGATTTACAAGTGAGCGACTTCCTGAAGAATTTAATGGGTTTTCAATTGCATTTATCAGTGATCTGAATATATCAGACAAAAATGATTTAATAAGAACAAAGCGTATTATGAAAGAATTAAATCAAAAGAATATTGATATGATCCTTTTTGGTGGTGATATCTTTGATAATCATGTTTTTGAACAAGAACAAGTCATCGAAATACTTAAATCAATTCAATCAAATTATGGAAAGTTTGCAGTAACAGGAGAAAAAGAACAAGTTGATTTGAATACTTGTCAAAATATACTCACAGAATCTGGATTTGAGATCTTGCATAATGAAAAACGTCAGATCTATTATCAAGATGCCTCTATTCATCTTATTGGATTAGAAAATAACGGTGATTGTTCTCACTTGATCAATGATGATAATGCAAGTAGTTTTCAATTAGCATTTGTTCATCAGCCTGATTATTTTGATGACGTTAAGAAAAGTGATATACAATTACAATTGTCAGGTCATACTTTAGGAGGATATATCAAGATTCCTTTTATTGGTGGTCTCTATACAAAAGATTTAGGAAAGAAATATGTTAATGGAAAGCACAATGCCCAACAAACAACATTATTTATTTCAGATGGATTTAATAAAGAATCTGATGAAAATTATAGAATCCTAACAAATGATACCATTGATATTATTACTCTAAAGAAAAAATAGTTCATATATGAACTATTTTTTTATCATTGTTCCAACACCTTTTTTAGTGAAGATTTCAATAAGTAAACTATGTTCTAATCTTCCATCTAAGATATGCACCCTCTTCACATCATTTTGAACAGCATCTAAACAGTTTTGAAGTTTAGGAATCATACCTCCACTAATGATGCCAGATGCAAATAAGTCTTTAGCTGATTCACTATCAATTTTAGAAATCAATGTTGATGGATCTTCAGGATCTTTTAATACACCTTCAATATCTGTTAAGAAAACAAGCTTACTTGCTTTCATTGCTCTAGCAATAGCTGTTGCGACATCATCAGCATTAATATTATATCCATGATATTTTTTATCTAATCCAATGGTAGAGATTACAGGAGTATATCCTTGATCTAAGAGCGTATGAATCAAAGAAGAATCAACATGTGTAATTTTCCCAACATAACCAATATCTTCTCCTTTTGGCATAGCTTTTTCTACAGTAATCATCTTACCATCTTTTCCAGAAAGTCCAACAGCATGTGTGCCAATTTGTTCTAAATGTGTGACTAATCCTTTATTGACCTTACCAGATAAGACCATTTCCGCTATTTCTAAAGTTTCCGCATCAGTGACTCTTAATCCATTTCTAAATTCACTTTGTTTTTGCACTTTATTAAGCATTCGATTGATATCTTTTCCACCACCATGAACAATAATTGGTTTTAACCCAACAGATTTCAATACAGCGATATCTTTTAAAACACTTTGTTTAATAATTTCATTGGTCATGGCAGAGCCACCATATTTAATAACAACAATATCACCTTCATATTTTTGCATATACTCTAAAGCTTCAACAAGGATTTCTGCTTTATTAATTTCTCTTTCAAATGATTGTTGCATAAATTCCTCCTATGAACGATAATCTGCATTGATTTTGACATAATCATATGTCAAATCACAACCCCAAGCAGTTGCTTTTCCATCACTTATTTTCATATCAATATAAACTTTGACATATTCACTATTTAATATTTCAGTGGCTTTGCCTTCACTATAATCAGTTGCCATTCCATTTTCAACTAATTGAAGCTTACCAAATTCACTTTCAATATAAAGATCGACTTGATATGGATCAAACGATTCACCAGAATATCCCATCGCGCATAATAGTCTACCCCAATTGGCATCATTACCATAAATCGCAGTTTTGACAAGCGGCGATGTACAGACACTTTTTGCAATGACTTTAGCCTGTTGAATAGAATTGGCATGTTCAACATTGATCTCCAATAATTTGGTTGCACCTTCACCATCCCCAGCGATACATTTTGCAAGATATTCATTGACATAATATAAAGCATCTTTAAATGTCTGATAATCTTCATTTTCTTCAACGATTTCTTGATTATTAGCTAATCCATTAGCCAATAATAAAACTGTATCATTTGTAGAAGTATCCCTATCAACTGATACCATATTGAATGTATCAGGAATAATATCTTTTAAAGCTTTATTTAATAGTTCTTTAGAAATATTGATATCAGTTGTGATAAATCCCAACATTGTTGCCATATTAGGATGAATCATTCCTGATCCCTTACAACAAGCTCCAATAGTGACAATTTTATCATCAATTTCAATTTCTACAGCAATTTGTTTTGGCTTTGTATCAGTCGTCATAATTGATGTTGCGACATCATTTCCTGCATCATAACCATAATCTAAAGCTTGTATTGCCCCCTCAATACCATCTGCAATAGGTTGTGTTGGTAATTGTTTTCCAATAACACCTGTCGAACAGATCAACACTTTCTTTTCATCAACATGTAAAGCATTTCCTACAATTTTTGCAAATTCCAGATTAATTTGTTCTCCAACTTCACCTGTACAAGCATTAGCAACACCACTATTGACTGCAATTGCTTTGACACTGTCACAATTTTCAACAATATATTGATCCCAAACAACAGGAGCAGCTTTGACAACATTGGTTGTAAAAGTTCCCACTGCTTTGGCTTCTACATCACTGACAATCAACGCCAAATCTTTCTTTTTTTTCTTGATACCTACATGACATCCTGATCCTTGATATCCTTTAGGACTCGTTACAGTTCCTTTTTCTAATACTCTCATTTTTGTTCTCCCCCTATAAAACAGCTGGTGCTAATAATAAACCTTCTTTTTCATCGAATCCAAACATGATATTCATATTTTGAATAGCTTGTCCAGCTGCCCCTTTCACTAAATTATCCATAGCACCCATCATAATAATACGATTTGTTCGTGGATCAATCTTATAAGCCACATCAACGAAGTTTGAACATTTGACATTTCTTACTTCTGGAACATTACCTTCTTTCAAAACTCTGACAAAATATTCATCATCATATATTTGATAAGCATCTTGAACTTGTTTTTGAGTGACTCCTTCTTTTAAAGAAGCATAAGCAGTAATTAAAATTCCTCTATTCATAGGAATCAGATGTGGTGTAAAATTTAATAAAACATTTTGTTTACTGGCATAACCTAATTGTTCTTCAATTTCAGGAGTGTGACGATGATTCGCTACTCCATAAGCTTTGATACTTTCATTGACTTCACAATAAAGATTTTGTACTTTAGCTCCTCTTCCAGCACCACTTGTTCCACTTTTGGCATCAATGATCAAAGTATCCATATCAATGAGTCCAGCTTTCGCAAGTGGATAAATAGATAAAATAGAACAAGTTGGATAACATCCTGGATTCGCAATTAATCTAGCATTTTTAATATTTTCTCTGTTCATTTCACATAATCCATAGACAGCTTCTTTAATAAACTCAGGTGAAGCATGTTTGATTCCATACCATGATTCATAGGTATTGACATCTTTAATTCGAAAATCAGCAGAAAGATCAATAACTTTTACTTTACTTAAAATATTGTCATTGACCATCTTGGCACAAACACCTTGTGGTGTTGCAAAGAAAACAACATCAACATCATCTAAATAATTCTCTATATCTTCATCGATACATTTTTGATCAATTAATGTAAAATAGCTTTTATAAATATCACTATATTCTTCATCAACGTATGTTCTTGATGAAACCCATTGGATATGAACATCCTTATGCGTTAATAAAAAACGAACTAACTCACATCCTCCATAACCTGTTGAGCCAACAATTCCTACATTAATCATGATTGATTTTCCCCCTTTAATGATAAAAAAACGTCTCTATAAATAGAGACGATTGACCGCGTTACCACTCTAATTGTTATAAGTTGACCTTATAACCTCTTTCACCTTTAAGGCAGGTTCACCGAAAGATATACTTCATTCCATCTTCCCTCTCGTAAATACGTTTCATCTTTACCTCTATTCCTATCTTCCATCAACATAGGATCGCTATGATATTAATAAAGACTACTCTTTTAGTCATCAAGTTTAAGGTTATTATATGCTATTATTTCAATTTGTCAATAAGTCTTATAGAAATTCAATTGATATCTTCATGATAATTTTCTGTTGCATAATTAAAAAAACTAGTTTATGATAGTTTTAATCAAAACATAAGGGGGATTTTTCGATGAAAGAAAAAGTCATTTTAGCTTATTCTGGGGGATTAGACACAACTGCCATCATTCCTTGGTTAAAAGAAAACTATGATTATGATGTTGTGTGTTGTTGTATTGATGTAGGTCAAGAGGATGAATTAGATGGCTTAGAAGAACGTGCGAAAGCATGTGGAGCTTCAAAATTATATATCAAACATGTTGTTGATGAATATGTAGAAAACTACATTATGCCTACGGTTCAAGCTGATGCAATTTATGAATACAAATACTTACTAGGAACAGCAACTGCTCGTCCATTGATTGCAAAGATCTTAGTAGACGTAGCCAGAGCTGAAGGTGCTACAGCAATCTGTCATGGGGCTACTGGTAAAGGAAACGATCAAATTCGTTTTGAGTTAGGAATCAAAGCTTTAGCTCCTGATTTAAAGATCATTGCTGCATGGCGTGATCCAAAATGGACAATGGATTCTCGTGAATCTGAAATTGAATATTGTAGACAACATGGTATCGATCTACCATTCTCTGCAGATAGCAGTTATTCACGTGATAGAAATATCTGGCATATCTCACATGAAGGATTAGAATTAGAAGATCCTGCATGTGCACCAAATTATGATCATTTATTAGTACTATCTCAATCACCTGAAAAAGCACCAGATGAAGCTGAAAGTGTTTCTATTGACTGGGTTCAAGGTGTTCCAGTCGCTTTAAATGGAGAAAAAATGTCACAAAGACAAATTTTAGAAAAGCTTAATGAATTAGGTGGAAAGCATGGTATTGGTATTGTCGATATCGTAGAAAACCGTGTTGTTGGTATGAAATCACGTGGTGTTTATGAAACTCCAGGTGGAACGATCTTAATGGAAGCACATAGTCAATTAGAAGAATTAGTTTTAGATAGAGAAACATTAAAATATAAACGTTTAGTCTCTGTTGAATTTGCTGAATTGGTATATGCAGCAAAATGGTTCTCTCCACTTAGAGAAGCATTGAGTGCATTTGTAACAAAAACACAAGAATTAGTAACAGGTACAACAAAATTCAGATTATATAAAGGAAATATCATCAAAGAAGGAACAACTTCTCCATATTCATTATATGATGAAGATATTGCTTCATTTACAACTGGTGACTTATATGATCATCATGATGCAGAAGGATTTATTACTTTATATGGACTTTCAACAAAAGTTCGTGCAATGAAGTTAAATAACAAAAAATAAAAAGAGCTCAAGCTCTTTTTATTTCAAGGAGGAAAGATTATGAACTTATGGGGTGGCAGATTTACCAAACCAACAAATCAATTGGTTTATGATTTTAATGCTTCCATTACTTTTGATAAAACATTTGCATTGCAAGATATCAAAGGAAGCATTGGTCATGTCAAAATGCTAACAAAACAACAGATCTTAACAAACCAAGAAGGTCAATTGATTGAAAAAACACTCAATGAAATGCTTCAAGAATTAGAAAATGGGACATTAGTTATTGATGAAAGCTACGAAGATATTCATAGTTTTGTTGAATCAACATTAATAGAACGTATTGGCGATACAGGTAAAAAACTACATACTGGAAGAAGTCGAAATGACCAGGTTGCTTTAGACATGCGATTATATACCAAAGATCAAATTGATATGTTGAATACATTATTAATTGACTTATTGAAAACAATTCACAAGATCATGAAAGATCACACGGATACGATCATGCCTGGTTTTACACATTTACAAAAAGCACAACCAATTACCTTGGCACATCATATGGGAGCTTATTTTGAAATGTTTAAACGTGATCGTTCACGTCTACATGATATCTATCAAAGAATGAACTATTGTCCTCTTGGCTCTGGTGCTCTTGCTGGAACAACTTATCCTTTAGACAGAGACTATAGTGCTGAAATTTTAGGTTTTGCTGGACCATGTCTCAATAGTATCGATGGTGTTTCGGATCGAGATTATTTGATCGAATTATTAAGTGCCATGTCAACAATGATGATGCATATGTCACGTTTAGCAGAAGAAATGATTATTTGGAATTCTAACGAATATCAATTTATTGAATTAGATGATACTTTCTCTACTGGTTCTTCTATAATGCCACAAAAGAAAAATCCTGATATATGCGAATTGATTAGAGGAAAAACAGGTAGAGTTTATGGTGCTTTAATAGGCTTTTTAACAACCATGAAAGGTATTCCTTTAGCTTACAATAAAGATATGCAAGAAGACAAAGAGATGTATTTTGATGCCTTAAACACAACCAAAGGATGTTTACAGTTGTTAAGTGATATGTTGAAAACAACAACTTTCAATAAAGATAAAATGAAAAAATCAGCAACTGGTGGCTTTACAAATGCAACTGATGCAGCTGATTATCTTGTCAATAAAGGTGTCCCTTTTAGAGATGCTCATGGCATTATTGGTCAACTTGTTTTATACGCAATTGAAAATAATAAAGCTTTAGATGATCTAACAATTGAAGAATTTAAAAAAATATCTACCGTATTTGATGAAGATATCTATCAAGCCATTGATGTCAACACATGTGTCAACAAAAGAAATACAATTGGTGCCTGTGGACAAGAAGCCATGAAACAAGTGATCAAAATAAATGAAGACTATTTAAATCATATCTAAAACAGTGATGAATTATTCATCACTGTTTTTTTTGCAGTCACATGCATATTTGACATGATATAAAGCTTCTAAGACTTCAAAGATATAAGTAATAGAGAATTTCCCAATCAATGATAAATGATCAGTTCCTACTCGTATATTCATATCAAAACGATCTTTGTATGGAAAATCATCAACTTGGCTAATACATATTTTGTAAGCGGATGATTTAGAAATATCTCTCATCATATCAGGATGATCGATCCAATATCCCCCAGCAATAGAAGACACGATGATCACATCTTTTTCGGTTAAGTTTTTGACAACTGCTTTTTGTCCATTCAAAGGATACATTGCTGAACATCTTTTTCCTAAATAAGATAATTCAATTTGTAATTGCATAGAAACAGATTGTGTAAAAAAGTTGCCTGCAAAACATATTTCATGACTATCATGAATCTTATCAACAACTTCTTCTAATTCTTCAAATTGAATGGAATTAAAAGTTGCTCTTAAATTATCAATAATATTTTCAAAATGATCAATAAACAATTCTTTTGTTGTTTTCCCTTCTACAGGGAAAATAGGTAACTGATGATCAAATTGCATTCTTAAAGAATCTCTATTAAAATATCTTAAATTCATCGTCACATCCATTTTAAAATCAGCAAAACTTTCATAATTCAACTTACGACAAAGTCGAGAGATCGTTGCAGTAGAAACATAACATAATGATGCAACATCTGTTATTGTATACCCAGGAATTTTTGTAATATTTTCTAAGATGATCTTTGCAGCATTTGAATAGACATCATCAACTTCGGTGGTATTGATAAAGTTGATCAAATTATAAAAAGCACTACGCATGTTGATATACCTCCGTCATCTTGACAACATAAACTTTCCCATCATCAAGACATAAACAATTTAACTGTCCTCTCATTCCTACAGCTAAACCACCATCAATACCAATTTTGTTACCAAATTCATCATCATACCAAACATCAAATCCACCATCACGATTAATAAAACAAAGTGGTGTATGACCAAAAATATATATTTTATTAAGATCACATTCACTTAAAAAGAAATAATCTCTAATCCAAAGAAGTGTATCTTCTTCTTGATCATCTAATGTTCTTTCTGGATCAACACCAGCATGAACGAGAACATAATTTTTTTGATTAAGTGATAATTCTACAAATAAAGGTAATTTTTCTAAATATGTATAGAGATTTTTCAAAAAAGCACTTCTGACAATTGTATAATCAAAATGATTGAGACCATTTTTATGAAGATAATGACGAACATTTTCAATTGTTTTTTCGCCACCATTTTGTGACCATAATTTAAATTCCATGCTTGGATAATCAAAATCATTATGTGCCACTGCTTCCTTTAAGGCTTCTTGCATCATA
>CAMFRJ010000035.1 GCA_945981915.1 uncultured Erysipelotrichaceae bacterium | reverse complement strand
AAAGAAAAAAGAAAAGTGACATGGATCGATAAAGAAGGTAAGGAACATGCCACTGATCAGATTCCTTTTGATGATGCTTTACCTGAAGGTGGTGATCATTATGCATGTTTAGATGGATATTTATATCCAAATCATGAAGGAACAGATTTTTATCATCATTATAAAGAAGATATTCAATTATTTGCAGACATGGGATTTAAGATGTTTAGAATGTCTATTTCATGGTCTAGAATTTATCCTAAAGGAATTGAAGAAACACCTAATCAAGAAGGTCTTGATTTTTATAGAAGTGTTTTTGAAGAATTAAGAAAATATAACATTGAACCATTGGTGACTATTCATCATTTTGATACACCTATCTATTTAGTAGAAAAATATGGTGATTGGCAAGATCGTATTTATATTGATCTATTTGTGAAATACTGTAAAACTATATTTGAAGAATATAAAGGATTAGTCAAATATTGGTTAACATTTAATGAAATTAATAATACTTTAAATGTGATCAATATGTTTGGTGATGGTGTTAATGATGAAGATTATAAGAAACGTTTAACACATTTACATTATCAATTTGTAGCAAGTGCAAAAGCTGTGAAATTAGGTCATGAAATTGATCCAGAAAATAAAATTGGATGTATGTTAGGTGGGGCTATTACTTATCCTCATACATGTGATCCTGAAGATGTATTATTGAACCAACAAACGATGGAAGAAAACTTCTGGTATTGTGGTGATGTTCAATGCTTTGGATCATATTCACCATTTGCTAAACGTATTTGGAAAGAACACAATATTACTGATTTAGATATTACAGAACAAGATTTAAAAGATTTAAAAGAAGGAACAGTTGACATGTTTACATATAGCTACTATATGACAAACAATGTCACAACACATGAAAAAGAAGAAACAGTTGGTGGAAATTTCGCAGCAGGTATCAAGAATCCATATTTATCATATTCTGATTGGGGATGGGCATTAGATCCAAAAGGTTTACAATATTCATTAGAAATGATCTATGATCGTTATAGAATTCCTTTAATGGTTGTTGAAAATGGTTTAGGTGCTTTTGATGAAGTTAGTGAAGATGGATCAATCCATGATGATTATAGAATTGATTATTATATTCCTCATATTGAAGCCATGTCTAACGCTATCGATAATGGTGTTGATTTAATTGCTTATACAACATGGGGATGTATTGATTTAGTTTCAGCAGGTACAGGTGAAATGAGAAAACGTTATGGTTTCATCTTTGTTGATAAACATGATGATGGAACAGGAGATTTATCAAGAAGACCTAAAGATTCATTCTATTGGTATAAAAAAGTGATTGAAACTAATGGTGAAGATTTAAATAAATAAGGAAACGCAAGTTTCCTTTTTTAACACCTTTTTTCTCTATTTGAAGTATTTTTTATCAAATCATGAAAATAATAGATTTGATAAAATCTATATAGGGAGGGAAAAAGATGAATAATTTAGATGAAATGATAAAACAATTGGATCATATGATCCATTTATTATCTGATATATCAGATCAATTAAATAAGATGCAACTATCATTAGAAAATATTATTGATCAATAATATTTTCAATATTCAAACATAGAATGATACTGGTGATAAAATGAAAATATTACTCAGTATCTTTTTTGTTTTACAGACTGTTTCTTCTCAAGTAGAGTTTTATGGAAAAAGTTATATTGTTTATGATCATATCAATGATTATGTCGTTGAAAGTTATCAAAAGGATCATCAACAAAGCGTGGCGTCTATTTCAAAGATAATGACAGCGATTCTTGTGATTGAAAATATGGATTTAAAAAAAGAAATTGTTGTTGATGATACCATTAATAAAGCTTATGGAAGTTGTGTCTATATACATATAAAAGATAAAATAACTATTCAAGATCTTTTGTATGGTTTGATGTTAAGAAGTGGAAATGATTGTGCTTTGATGTTAGCGAAAGCAACTGCAGGATCAGTTTCAAAGTTTGTCAAGATGATGAACGAAAAAGCACAACAATTAAAAATGTATAATAGTCTCTTTTCTAATCCATCGGGATTAGATGAAGAAGATCAAGGAAATCTTTCTACTGTTCAAGATATGGCTATCTTATATGATTATTGTAGTTCTAATCCAATCTTTAATCAGATTGTTGCGACAAAAGAGTATCGAAGATTGGATGGTCAAGGATATTGGCATAATAAAAACAGATTACTTAAAGAATATAAGTATTGTGTGGGAGGAAAAACTGGATTTACTAAAAAAGCAAGAAGAACTTTGGTGACTAGGGCAGTAAAAGATCAATATGATTTGATTATTGTGACTTTTAATTGTGGAAATGATTTTGAATTTCATAAGGGAAAATATGAAGAATGTTTTGATAAATATAAGCAATTGACTTTATTTGATAAAGGAGTACAAACAATCGCTGGACAAAAGTATCTCTTTGATGAACCTTATCAAGTCGATTATCAACAAGATAAAAAGGTGAGCTATCGTGTAGATAGAGATGTCTTATGTTTATATGTTGATCATCATTGTATCAAGAAAACAAAATTAAGGCCATATCATTTTAAAGACTTATGGGTGATGGTTATGAAGGATTTGTTGGATGTCTAGATTATTTCATGATGGCTTGATTGTTTTTTTGATTATTGGTGTGTTGATGAATCGAGAAGATGCCATGATGACTGCTTTATTAAATACACCTTTTCAAGTCTTTGATCTTGTCAAAACATTGATCTTAAGTGCTTGTCTTTGGAATGGTCTTTTCAATATCATACAAGCTTCAGGAATAATAAGTAGACTGTCTTTTCTTTTTCAACCTGTTCTTTATTGGATCTATGGAAAGAATCAAGAAAAAGAAGTCTATGATTATTTAGCTTCCAATTTATTGGCGAATCTTTTGGGATTAGGCACACTTGCGACTTTAAGTGGTCTTAAAGCTATTCAAGCATTGAATAAAAGCAAACATCATCGTCGCTCTATTATTATATTGGTCGTCATCAATACTGCTGGTTTTTCTATCATTCCCACAACAATGATGACCCTTAGACAAAGTTATCATAGTCTTGATGTTTTATCTTTTTATCCTTATAGTTTAATCATTGGTTTGACGATTACACTATTAGGTATTGTTTTGACAAAGGTGTTTGTCCATGAATAGCTTTATTTTTTTATTGTTGTTGTGGAGTTTGATAGAATGTTTGAAAAAGAAAGTCCCTGTTTATCAAGAGTTCATCAAAGGTGTCAAAGAAGGATTACATTTGATTGTTTTGATTTTTCCAACCCTGATGTTATTGACCTTGTGGGTCAATATGTTTCAAAACTGTGGTTTGATTGATATATTAGGTATAGTTTTTCAGGGATTATGTCAATTGTTGCATGTCCCTATTGATATCTTGTTGATGTGTGTCATGAGACCAATTAGTTCACAAGGAGCATTGGTCATTTTAAAGAGTATTTATGATACTTTTGGAGTCGATCATATCTATAGTATTTTAGGATCAATCATTCAAACTGGTAGTGATACAACGTTGTATGTTGTCTCCCTTTATTTTGAAGCAATAAAGAAAAAAAGGGTGATGAGTGTTTTATTATTAGGATTATTGTTAGATTTGATAGCGTGTCTTTTGGCCTTTCTTTTCTATAAAATGTTTATTTTATAGAGAAAAGAGGATTTTTTATCAAAAAATAAAATTTTCATCACTGATAACGCTTCCTACTTATTGACTTGTGTAAAATGTTTAGTATAATAATTGTATTAAATATGCAAAAAAGGGGAGAGTGCAATATGAATTTAAAAAAAGTAATTGCCACATTTGCAGTAGCAAGTATGCTTGTAGGTTGTGGCGGAAGTGGTTCAAGTAGTGACGAATTAAAAGAAGGGGATACTATTAAGATCGGATACATTGGACCATTAACTGGTGAAACTTCTTCATACGGTATTCCAGTTGCTAATTCAATTGAACTTGCAATCGAAGATTACAATAATTCTAAAGATGCAAAATTCAAAATTGAATTCGTAAAAGAAGATTCACAAGGAAAAGAAACTGATGCAGTTAATGCTTACAACAAATTAGTAGGTGATGGAGTTGTTGGTATCGTTGGTCCAGTTTTAACTGGAGAAAGTTTAGCAGTTGGAAATGCTTCTGAAAAAGAATTAACACCAATTGTTTCTTCAAGTTCTTCTGGTGATGCTGTTACTTTAAAGAGTGATGGTTCAACAAGAACAAACTTCTTCAGAACTTGTTCAAATGACTCTAAAGGCGGACAATTCATCGCTTCTAAAGTAGGAGATGGAACTATTCAAGTTTCTAAAGTTGCCGTTTTAACAAACAGTGACAGTGATTATAGTATTGGATGTACTGAATCATTTATTAAACAAGCAAAAAAAGATGGTACTGAAATCGTATTAGAAGAAAAATATCCATCTTCAACAGCTGATTTCAAAACTTACATTGATAAAGTCAAGAATTCAGGTGCTGATGCTGTATTTATTCCTGATTATTATGAAACTATCGCTAAGATGGTTAAACAATTCAAACAAAATGGTTTTGAAGGAACTTTCTTAGGAACTGATGGTTGGGATGGTGTATTAAGCGTAAAGAACGTTGATAAAACAATCTTCAATGGTGCTTATTATACAAATACTTTTGATGACAGAGTAGACGCTGTTGTGAATTACACAGAAGCATACAAAGCTAAGTTCAATGGGGAAACAAACATGTTTGGAACTATGGCTTATGATGCAACATTTGTTTTAATTAAAGCTGTAGAAAAAGCTAATTCAAAAGATCCTCAAGCTATCTGTGATGCTTTGGCTAAAACAAACTATAAAGGTATTACTGGAACATTCCAATATGATGATCAACATAACCCAACTAAAGATTTGGTTATTAAAACAATCAAAGATGGAGCTTATACTTACTTAGATTAATGAGGAAAATAAAGGAGATTTTCTCCTTTATTTTTTTAAAAGGGGGAGGAAGGAAATGAGTTTTTTATCAACAATTATTAATGGTTTAAGTGTTGGTGGAATGTATGCCCTTGTAGCCATTGGTTATACAATGGTTTATGGTATTGCGAAGATGATCAATTTTGCTCATGGTGAAATTATCATGGTAGGCGCATATATTACATACGTCGTTTTTAGTTTAATGGGGATGCCTGTTATTGTTGCTGTTTTGGCTTCAATTATAGGATGTGCATTATTAGGGGTTGTGACTGAAAAAGTCGCATATAAGCCGCTAAGAAATAGTGGAAGCTTAGCTGTTTTGATTACTGCTATCGGAGTCAGTTATTTATTACAAAATCTCTTTTTATTGATTTTTGGTTCAGCAGCAATTACTTTTCCAGACTTTTTACCTAAAGGACAGATTCATTTTTTAGGGATGAGTATTTCTTATGTTTCGGCATTGTCTTTGGTATTGACTTGCATCTGTACTTTTTTATTACTACTATTTGTCAATACAACAAAATTAGGAAAAGCAATGCGTGCCGTTAGTGAAGATAAAGGAGCGGCTGAATTAATGGGAATTAATGTCAATAACACGATTTCTTTGACATTTGCGATTGGTTCTGGTATTGGAGCCGTTGGTGGAGTCATCTATGGATTAAGTTATTCATTGATCAACCCATATTTAGGAGCAATGTTAGGAATCAAAGCCTTTATTGCTGCCGTACTTGGTGGTATTGGAGATATTAAAGGAGCAATGGTTGGTGGTCTGTTGATTGGATTGGCAGAAGCATTCACGATTACATATATATCATCTACATTCTCTGATGCAGTGGTATTTGGTATTTTAATTTTCATCTTATTAGTTAAACCAGCAGGATTGTTTGGTATTAACGTGAGAGAGAAAGTGTAGGTGATAATGATGAAAAAGAAAGATATACGTCAATTTATTTTATCATTTGCTCTAGCTCTTGTGATCTATGGAGCTTTCATGTTTGCGATGAATTCTGGCATTATCAACAGTTATTGGTCTGGTATTTTAATTGTTGCTTGTATCAATGTGGTTCTTTCAACAAGTTTGAATCTTGCCAGTGGATATTTGGGACAATTAACTTTAGGACATGCTGGATTCATGTCTGTTGGAGCTTATGCTTCTGCTTTATGTAGTATTTATTTAGGAACTTCTTTTATTGTCAGCTTGTTCATTGGAGCGCTCGCTGCTGCTTTGGTTGGTCTTTTGATCGGTATACCAACATTACGTCTCAAAGGAGACTATTTGTGTATTATCACACTGGCATTTAACGAAATTATTCGTATTATCATGTTAAACATTGGCATTACTAATGGAGCAAAAGGATTAATGGGGATTCCAATGAGTACAAATTTTACTATTGTTTTCTTTAGTGCTGTCATTACCATTTATGTGATTTATAGTATTGTTAAATCAAGACACGGTCGTGCTATTATATCTATTAGAGAAGATGAAACTGCCAGTGAATTAGCAGGAATTCCAACATCATATTATAAGATCTTAGCGTTTACGATTTCTGCATTCTTTGCTGGATTAGCAGGAGGATTGTATGCTCATTATATTACGATCTTGATTCCTAAAGTTTTTGATTACAATAAATCAGTAGAAATTTTAGTTATGGTTGTTTTAGGTGGTTTAGGTAATTTAAAAGGATCAGTGATTGCTGCTATCGTTTTAACTATCTTACCTGAATATTTAAGAGCGTTCTCTGATTATCGTATGTTGTTATATGCAATTGTTTTAATTGCTGCAATGATCATCAAAGAAAAGAATCTTATGCCACATATCAAAGAAAAATTTTCAAAGAAAAAAGATGAAAATAAGGAGGTGGCAGAATAATGGCTTTATTAAAAACAGAAGGTTTAGGTATTCAATTTGGTGGTTTAAAAGCTGTTGATGAGTTCAATTTTGAAATTGATAAGAATCAATTGTTTGGATTGATTGGTCCCAACGGTGCTGGAAAAACAACTGTTTTTAACTTATTGACAGGTGTTTATAAACCAACAAGTGGTCAAATTACTTTTGATGGAAAGTCTATTTTAAAGATGTCACCAACGCAAATTACTCAATTTGGTATTGCGAGAACTTTTCAAAATATTCGTTTATTTAAGAATATGAGTGTTATTGATAATGTCAAAGTAGGTTTACATCACTCACAAAATTATTCATTAATTGCTTCTGTTTTACATACACCTAATTATTATAAAGGAGAAGAAGCAATTGAAGAAATGGCTTTAAGTTTATTACGTGTGTTTGATTTGGATCAATATGCACAAGTCAAAGCGAATAACTTACCATATGGTAAACAAAGAAAATTGGAAATTGCCAGAGCACTTGCAACTTCCCCAAAACTATTATTATTAGATGAACCTGCTGCCGGAATGAATCCAACGGAAACAGCAGAGTTAATGGAAACAATAAAAATTGTTCGTGAAAAATTCTCAATTGCGATTTTGTTGATCGAACATGATATGAAACTAGTCATGGGAATTTGTGAAAAGATTGCAGTTTTAAATTTTGGAACTGTTTTAGCTTTTGGAACGCCTGATGAAATCAAGAATAACCCAGATGTTATTGCGGCTTATTTAGGTGATGAGGAATAGGAGGAAGCAGAATGTTAAAAGTAGAAAATATTAATGTCCATTATGGTGTTATCAATGCTATTAAAAATGTTTCCTTTGAAGTCAATAAAGGAGAAATTGTTGCTCTTATAGGAGCTAACGGAGCTGGAAAAACATCAATTATGCATGCTATTAGTGGCTTGATCAAAACGTCTAGTGGATCTATTTCTTTTTTAGATGAAGATATTACAAAACTTCCTGCACATAAGGTTATTTCTTTAGGATTGGCACAAGTTCCTGAAGGAAGACGTATTTTTGCTCAATTAACTGTTCAGGAAAACTTAGAAATGGGTGCTTATTTAAGAACAGATAATAAAGTTGAGGAAGATCTAGCGAAGATTTATCAACGTTTCCCTCGTTTAAGTGAACGAAAAAGACAGTTAGCGGGAACACTATCAGGTGGGGAACAACAAATGTTAGCGATGGGACGTGCCTTGATGTCTAAACCTAAATTGTTATTATTAGATGAACCTTCAATGGGGCTTTCACCAATTTTGGTTAACGAAATCTTTAAAATAATTCAAGAAATTAATGAAGAAGGTGTGACAGTATTACTTGTTGAACAAAATGCGAATAAAGCATTATCAATTGCTAATCGTGCTTATGTTTTAGAAACTGGTCATATTACTGTTTCTGGTGATGCAAAAGACGTTGCTAGCAATCCAAAGGTAAGAGAAGCTTATTTAGGATAAAATATAACCTTTTTGACTACTAAGAGGTGGTTAAAAAGGTTTTTTTTACAGATGATTTTGTCGTTTTACTCCGTTTGAATGTCATTTCACACCGTTTAGGCGCCTTTTCGCGACAAATCTATTGAAAATGATATAAATATTATTAATATGAGTTTTGGAACTGCAACTTATTCA
>CAMFRJ010000034.1 GCA_945981915.1 uncultured Erysipelotrichaceae bacterium | reverse complement strand
GAATAAATGTGATAATTCAATTTATTTTGAGATAGTCAAGATAAATTGAATTTTATCAAAATAATGATAAAAACTTAGAAAAAAATAAGAAAGAAATGGAATGTGAAAAATGGATACAATTAAAAATATTAAAGCAAGAGAAGTCTTAGATTCTAGGGGGAACCCGACTGTAGAAGTTGAGGTCGAAAGTGAATTTGGAGCCTTTGGCAGAGCTATCGTTCCTAGTGGTGCTTCTACAGGAATCTATGAAGCTCTTGAATTAAGAGATGGCGATCAATCACGTTATTTAGGAAAAGGAGTTTTACAAGCTGTGAGTCATGTCAATGATATTATTGGCCCAGCCTTAATTGGAAAGAATATATTTGATCAAAGAGCATTAGACAATGAGATGTGTCTTTTAGATGGTAGTGAGAATAAAGAAAAATTAGGAGCTAATGCTATTTTAGGCGTCTCTTTAGCTATTGCGAAATGTGCTGCTGATTCATTGGGTATTCCTTTTTATCGCTATATTGGTGGAACCAACGCCCATATAATTCCCACACCAATGATGAATATTATTAATGGAGGAGCTCACGCTGATAATAATATTGATTTTCAAGAATTTATGATTATGCCAGTGAATGCTACGACATTTAAAGAAGCAATCCGTATGGGTGTTGAAGTCTTTCATCATTTGAAAAAAGTATTGCATGAAAAAGGATTCAATACAGCTGTAGGAGATGAAGGAGGTTTTGCCCCTAATTTGAAATCTAATGAAGAAGCTATTCAAACTATTATTGAAGCTATCGAAAAAGCAGGTTATCTTCCAGGAACAGATATTAAGTTAGCAATGGATGTTGCAAGCAGTGAATTTTATAAAGATGGAAAATATATTTTATCAGGTGAAGGAAATAGAACATTCACTGCCAAAGAATTAGTTGATTTCTATGTTGAATTGGTAGGAAAATATCCTATCATCTCTATTGAAGATGGATTAGACCAAGATGATGAAGAAGGATGGATCTATTTAACAGAGAAGTTGGGGAATAAGATACAATTAGTCGGTGATGATCTTTTTGTGACAAATACAAAAAGATTACAACAAGGCATTCATAAACATATTGCTAACTCTATATTAATTAAGGTTAATCAAATTGGAACATTAACAGAAACATTAGATGCTATTGAAATGGCACATAAAGCCAATTATACAACTGTGATTTCTCATCGTTCTGGAGAAAGTGAAGACACAACGATTAGTGACATTGCAGTTGCGACGAATGCTGGACAAATTAAAACGGGTTCAGCTTCTAGAAGTGATCGTATGGCTAAGTATAATCAACTATTAAGGATAGAAGAGGAGTTAGATAAACAAGCGAGTTATAGTGGTCATCAGGCTTTTTATCAGTTAAAAAATAATGTAGAGATGAAATCCTAATCATCTCTTTTTTTATATCATATTATAAAGTGGTGATATTTATGAATAATCAATCTTCTTTATCTTTTATCACAAGTGCTGTTTTTGTGAGTTATATATTAATTGATCAATTAACAACAGATCAACAAGGACTCATTGGTGGTTGGTTTACAGTTGTTGGTGATATTTTATCAGCTTCTTCAACATGGAATAGTACGATGCAAAGTGCTATTGATAATAATGATAAAAATGATACAAGCGATAATAATGATGACAATATGGAAACATTAAGGCAGTCAATAGAAAAAATAGAAGAGATTTTAAAAAAGAATCATCTTGAACAGTAGTTTTCATCATAGTGAACTTATGATAGAATATGCTTACGTTTACAAAAAAGAGGTTTATATGAGAAAATTAATAGGTGATAAAAAATTCTATAAGATGGTTTTGACAGTCGCAATACCCATTATTATTCAAAATGGTGTGACTCATTTTGTGAATCTTTTAGATAATATTATGATTGGTCAATTAGGGACATTATCAATGAGTGGTGTATCTATCACAAATCAGTTGTTACAGGTTTTTAATATTACTATTTTTGGAGCATTGAGTGGACCAGGAATCTTTATGGCCCAATATTATGGAAAAAAAGATAAAAAAGGTTTACAAAGCTGTTTTCATTTTAAATTGATTATTGGTCTTTTGATAACTTTGTTTGCGATAGGATTATTGATGTTATATGGAAAAGATTTTATTTCTTTGTTTTTGACAAATAAAAATGATCGACCAGGTGATACACTAGCAACTCTGAACTTTGCGATGACTTATTTAAAAATTATGTTAATAGGATTGTTTCCCTTTGTCATTTCGCAAATCTATGCTTCATCACTTAGAGAAACAGGAAATACTTTTTTACCAATGGTTTCAAGTGTCAGTGCAGTTTGTATTAATTTTGTTCTTAATTATGTATTGATTTTTGGACATTTTGGTTTTCCTTGTTTAAAAGTGACAGGAGGAGCTATTGCAACTGTTATTGCACGTTATATAGAGATGTTTATTATTGTCATAGGCGGTCATTTGGAAAAACACTTGGATTATTTAAAAGGGATTTATCATCATTTGGCTATTTCGTTGACAATGGCTAAACAAATGATCTTGAGAGGTTTACCATTATTATGTAATGAGATTCTTTGGTCAGTTTCTATGACACTTATTTGCCAATGCTATTCAACGAGGGGATTAGCAGCAGTTGCTGCTATCAATATGACAAACACAGTTGTTAATTTCTTTATGATTGTATGTTATGCAATGGGAAATTCCATTTCTATTATTGTTGGTCAAAAACTCGGTGCAGGCAAAATTGATCAGGCAAGAGATTATGATTTAAAAATGATAGCTATGAATTGTGTTTGTTGTATCATCATTGGTGTTTGCTTGTTGATAAGTGCTCAATATATTCCATATGTTTATAAGACATCACATCAGGTAAGAGAGCTGGCAACTTTGTTATTATCTATTTCTGCTTGTATGATGCCGATCATCTCTTTATATTATGGCAGTTATTTTACTTTAAGAGCGGGAGGAAAAACATTACTCACTTTTTTATTTGACAGTGTCTATACATTTGCTATTTCATTTATTGCTGCTTTTTTATTGACGCGACTTACACAACTACCACTTTTTTATGTCTATTTGTTTGTACAATGTTTAGATATACCGAAAGCTATTTTAGGTATTATTCTTGTTAATAAAGGAATTTGGATACATAATCTCGTTAATGAATCATAATTGTGCTATAATAGAAAAAAAGAGAGAGGTAAGAGTATGAAATTAGAATATAATAATCAAGAATTGGAAAGATTTGATAATTTTAAAGGTGGCGAAAAATATTTAGATGCGAAAATGTTTTTTGATGGATTGAATCGTATTTTGTATGGAAAACTTCCAGTCGGTGGAAGTATTGGTGAACACGTACATACAACAAATAGTGAAATCATCTATATTATAGATGGAAAAGGAACATTGATTTATGATGGACAAAAAGAAGTTTTGAATGCAGGTGATGTTCATTATTGTCCTCAAGGACACCGTCATACTTTCATCAATGAAAGTGATGATGTTGTGACATTCTTTGCAGTTGTACCAGAACATGAAAAATGATAGATCACTATCATTTTTTTAATTGATTTTCATTTGTGAATGTGAAGTAAAAAACATGTTATTTTTATAAAATATCAGTAAATTTTGTTTTCACAAAAATTTGATTTGATTATAATGAGATTGAGGTGAAGCGTATGGATGATTTTTTAAAAGAAATAAATGTCTCTGTTTTTAGAGAATGGATTTTGAATCAGGATTTTGCTTTCTGCCATATGAAAAGAATCCAAAACAATATTGTTTTGGAAACAAAATATGGTATCGGTCATGTTAACTTTTATGATGATTGTATTATTGAATTAAATGTAGAAAATAAAAATACACAAGAACTGGATTTCTTTATTCATTTTCAAATGAATAATCTACATCATGCAGTGGGCTTATTGATGGAGATGAAAGAATGTTTGGAAACATTAAGACAACATCAGAAGTTAAAGGTTCTTCTATCATGTTCAAGTGGACTGACAACTGGTTTTTTTGCTGATAAGCTACAGGAAGCAGCTGATTTACTTAATAAAGATTATCTCTTTGATGCAGTTGCCTACAGCGAACTTTTTGATAAAGGAAAAGATTATGATATGATCTTGTTGGCACCTCAAGTTTCCTATATGTTATCGAAAGTGGAAGATGTATTCAAAGATAAATTGGTTTTCGCTTTGTCTTCTACCTTATTTGGTAAGTATGATGTATCCAATACATTTTTATTTATTGAAAATCATTTTTCACATGCAAAGGAGAAAGAAACAAATGAACAGAGACCTTTAACGATCAAACAACAATTGATCCATCATGGACAAATCCTTTGTCTTGCTTTTTTAATAACAGACAATCAAGTACGACTTGTCAGTCGTTTATATGATGATGGAAATACTATTTTAGAAGATTATGAGATTTTTAAAAATAAAATATCAGTCAATGATATCACTGATATGATTGATTATATTTTATTGTTGCATCCTCATATCGATATCATCAGTATCTCTTTACCAGGAGTCATCTATAATGGTGTTTTGACTTTAAAAAGTTATGGATTGATCCGTTATGAGATTCAATCGCATTTAGAAAAGAAATATCGACAAAAAATAGTGATCAATAATGATGTTAATACTTTGGTAATGGGTTATTATGCTGCGCAGGATGAATATAAATCGATTTCATTGTTATTTCAAGCAAAAATAGGTGGAGGCGGTGGTGTTGGTCATATTCATAATGGTCATCTCATTAAAGGTAGACACAATATTGCTGGTGAAATACAGTATTTACCGATTTCATTGAGTGAAAATTATGAACAAATTAGAAAGACGCCGGAAGGAGCCTTAGAATGGACTGCCAAATATTGTATGGCAATCACAAGTATGGTTGCTCCTGAAGCAATCATTATATACAATCGCTTGGTAACTTCACCAGATAGTGTCATTGCAGAAATGAAAAAATATTTACCTGAAGAATATATTCCAGATATTATTAAGATAGAAAGTTTAAAAGAATATGTCTTACTTGGGTGTATTATCTTAGGGCTTAAGGAAAGTTATAGACAATAAACTATAACTTTTTTTATATTTACATTTGTCTTGTCATATGTAAACAAAAGTAGTATACTACATAAAAAATAAAGAAAGACAGGAAATAGAAATGAGTAAACAAGAAAAAATCAAACAATTAAAGAAAGAAAAAGATGCCATTATTCTTGCTCATTATTATGTTGATGAGGAAGTTCAAAATGTTGCAGATTATATAGGAGATTCTTTTTATCTTGCAAAAGTTGCCAATCAAACTGATGCCAAAGCAATTGTTTTTGCAGGTGTAGAGTTTATGGGAGAAAGTGCCAAGATACTTAATCCTGAAAAACGTGTTTTTATGCCAGATAGTTTTGCGGATTGTCCAATGGCACATATGGTGACAATCAAAGAAATTAAAGAAATGCGTGAAAAATATGATGATTTGGCTGTTGTTTGTTATATCAATTCAACTGCTGAAATTAAGACATATGCAGATGTTTGTGTAACTTCTGCAAATGCAGTCAAGATTGTTAAAAATTTACCGCAAAAGAATATTTTCTTTGTCCCTGATCAAAATTTAGGAGATTTTGTCAGACAACAAGTCCCTGAAAAAAATATTATGACAAATCATGGACATTGTCCTCGTCATACTAATATTTCATTGGATGATTTGTTGAAAGCAAAAGAAAAATATCCTGATGCGAAAGTAGCAGTTCATCCTGAATGTCAAAGTGGTGTTGTTAATGCAGCAGATTATGTAGGAAGTACATCAGGTATTATTCAATTTGTAACAAATAGTGAAGATATGGAATTTATTATTGGAACAGTTGATGGGGTCTTTGCAAAAATACATGAATTAGCACCGCAAAAGATTTTACATACTGTCATTGATCATCAAATCTGTCCAAATATGAAAAAAGTAACATTAGATAAGATCATTGATGTATTAGAAAATGAAACAAATGAAGTTTTATTAGATAATGATTTTATGAAAAAAGCATTTAAACCATTAGAAAAAATGTTAGAACTCGCAAAGTAGGTGAAATCATGAAAACTGATGTTTTAATTGTTGGAAGTGGATGTTCTGGATTGTATTTAGCATTACAATTACCAGATGATATGAATATTCTTATTATCACAAAAAAGACAGCAGAGCTATCTGATTCATTTTTAGCACAGGGTGGTATCTGTATGTTAAAAGATGAAAATGATTATGATAGTTATTTTGAAGATACAATGAAAGCAGGACATTATGAAAATGATGTTTATTCTGTAGAACTGATGATTAAATCATCACCTGATGTGATTCAAGATTTGATAAGTTATGGTGTTGATTTTCAAAAAAATGAAGATGGCTCACTTGCCTTTACGAGAGAAGGAGCTCATAGTCATAAAAGAATCTTATATCATGAAGATATTACTGGTAAAGAAATCACCAGTCATTTATTAAAACAAGTTTTAATGAAGAAAAATGTGACGATCTTAGAAAATACACCTTTGGTTGATTTGATTGTCAAAGGCAATATGTGTTTAGGTGGTATCATTTGTAAAGATGATCAAAGTGAAAGAGTGTATGCAAAAAAAGTGGTTCTTGCAACAGGAGGTATTGGTGGTCTCTATAAACATTCTACCAATTATCGCCATTTGACAGGTGATGCCATTGAATTGGCTAAAAAATATAAGATAGATCTCAAAAATTTAGATTATGTACAAATTCATCCAACAACTTTGTATAGTGAAGATCATGAAAGAAGTTTTCTCATTTCTGAATCGGTAAGAGGTGAGGGTGCAAAATTGTTAAATATTCATGGTGAACGTTTTGTTAATGAATTATTGCCAAGAGATGTTGTCACAGAAGCTATCTTTAAACAAATGGAAAAAGATCATAGTCCATATGTTTATGAGGATTTAAGAGATATTGGTGAAAAGGAAATAAGAGAACATTTTCCTCATATTATTAAACATTGTTTAGAAAAAGGATATGATGTTTTTAAAGAACCAATTCCTGTTGTACCTGCACAACATTATTTTATGGGTGGAATTAAAGTTGACTATGATAGTCATACGAGCATGAAACATTTATACGCAGTTGGTGAAACAGCATGTAATGGGGTACATGGTAAAAATAGATTAGCAAGCAATTCACTGTTAGAAAGTTTAGTTTTTGCTAAGCGTGCAGCACAAAGAATTGTAAAAAGTTTAGAAAAGAAGGAGAAGTATATGTTTGATCAAGCAACTTTAAAATTAAATGTTGATCCTTTAATCATTAACGCTTTAAAAGAAGATATAACAAGTGAAGATGTTTCTACAAATAGTGTTATGCCTTGTCCACAAATGGGGGCTGTGGACTTGATTTGCAAAGAAGATGGTATTATTTGTGGATTACAAGTTTTTTCAAGAGTATTTGAATTATTAGATGATCGTATTGAAGTTGAATATTTTGTAAAAGATGGCGATATGATTGAAAAAGGACAATTATTAGGAAGAATAACTGGGGATATTCGTGTTTTATTATCAGGTGAAAGAGTGGCTTTAAATTATTTACAAAGAATGTCTGGTATAGCCACTTATACACATCAAGTGAATGCGTATTTAAAAGATTCAAAAATTAAATTATTGGATACGAGAAAAACAACACCAAATAACAGAATATTTGAAAAATATGCTGTTAGAGTAGGAGGTGGACATAATCATCGTTATAATTTAAGTGATGGTGTTTTATTAAAGGATAATCATATTGGAGCTGCTGGTGGTGTCAAAGAAGCGATTGCTTTAGCGAAAGATTATGCACCATTCGTTAGAAAAATAGAAGTGGAAGTAGAAAACTTTGAAATGGTAAAAGAAGCAATTGAAGCAGGTGCAGATATTATTATGTTAGATAATATGAATGATCAACAGCTACAAGAAGCAATTGCTTATATAAATGGAAGAGCAGAAATTGAAATCTCTGGAAATGTTACGAAAGAAAATATTGAAAGGTTGATCAATTATGGAGTGGACTATATTTCTAGTGGAGCATTAACACATTCTGCTAAAATATTAGACCTTTCCTTAAAGAATTTACATGTGTTATAATATAACAAAAGGAGGGTGATAAAATGACTGGAGAAGAAAGAAGACAAACGATTATCAATTTATTAAAGAATAGTCATCAGCCTGTTTCTGGGACATCTTTAGCGAAAACCCTTCAAGTGAGTAGACAAGTTATTGTTCAAGATATTGCTTTGCTAAGAGCTAAGAATATCGATATTCAGTCAACACATCGAGGATATGTCATTCATGAAAAAAATGAATGTGTAAGAATTTTTAAAGTGAAACATGAAGATGATGAAGTGGAAAAAGAGTTAAGTTTGATTGTTGATCTTGGTGGTTATATCGAGGATGTTTTTGTCTATCATAAGGCTGTCTCTTATACACATCTCCGAGCCCACGAGACTAAGGCGAAT
>CAMFRJ010000033.1 GCA_945981915.1 uncultured Erysipelotrichaceae bacterium | reverse complement strand
ATATTGGATTAATTATAGAAAAATTAAAAAAAGAATCACTTTATTTTTCTACATTAACTAGTGATGATGTATCAATTTCTGATAAGATCAAGATACAAGCACTTAATGAAATACAATTAGAACAGTTTATGCAACAAAAGTCATTCATTGTTCAATTATTCAATCAATATGGGTTCTCTTTAGATGTTGATTTTGTTATAGATGAAAATAATGATGATTATCTTCATTTAATTGATGAGATGGAAAATATACAACCCGTAGAAATTGATTTAGAGCAGATCAAAAAAGATGAAGATAAAAAAACTACTTTTGATTCACAATTCTCTCGTTTCCAAAATAGGTTTAAAAAAGATGATGCACATTTTTACCAACTTCATGAAATCACAAATCAGACTATTGATAATAATGCAGTGATTGAAGGATATATCTTTAAAACAGAATTGATCAAAACTAGAAAAGGGTCACATATTCAAACATTATGGATTACAGATTATACGGATTCAATAATGGTCAAACGTTTTGAAAATAAGACAAATAATTCAATTGAAGATATTAAAGTGTTAGATAAAGGTAAAGTATGGATCAAAGCAACTGGTGAAATTAGGGCGGATAACTATGCTAAAGAAACTGTTTTGATGGCACGTCAAATTGAAGTCGTAAAAGGACCGGAACCTAGGAAGGACTCAGCTCAAGAAAAGCGAGTAGAGCTTCATACTCATTCGAAAATGTCAGCAATGGATGGAATAGCGAATGTCTCTGATTATATCAAACAAGCAGCAAAATGGGGACATAAAGCCATTGCAGTTACGGATCATGGTAATGTTCAGTCTTTTCCTGAAGCACAGGCTGCAAGTTTAAAAGCAGGAATTAAGATGATATATGGTGTTGAATTTAATATGATAGAACCATATTTCGACATTGTTTTTAATGAAAAAGATATGTCCATCGAAGATGCTACTTATGTTTCTTTCGATTTAGAAACAACTGGTTTTTCAGTTATTCATGATGGTATTACAGAATTTGGTG
This sequence comes from uncultured Erysipelotrichaceae bacterium, assembly GCA_945981915.1. GTDB lineage: Bacteria > Bacillota_I > Bacilli_A > Erysipelotrichales > Coprobacillaceae > Faecalibacillus. The sequence continues at coordinate 7,783 of CAMFRJ010000033.1, read as the reverse complement.
CAGTTAAGATTAGAAATGGTGAAATTGTTGATCGTTTACAGAGCTTTATCAATCCTGGGAAACAGATTGGCGCCAGAGTTGTCGAACTAACTAATATTCGTAATGATATGGTTGCTGATGCACCAACGATCACACAATTTATGCCGCGTATCTTAGAATTTTTTGGTGATTGTATTTTGGTTGCTCATAATGCAAAATTTGACATCGGTTTTTTAAATGAAAACCTCAAAAAAATGGGAAAAGAACCACTTCACAATCCAGTTATTGATTCATTGGCATTAGCTCGTGCAGTTATGAAACCAATGAAATCTTATCGTTTAGGAGCAATTTGTAGGGTTTATCGTGTTAATTATGAAGATGATGTTGCTCATAGAGCTGATTATGATGCAGAAGTACTAGCAAGCGTTTTTATCACTATGCTTCATTCTATCATGCAGATGGGGCATTATAATTTATTGGATTTGAATACTTTGCAAAAGGATGATGCATATAAGATTGTCTATCCATATCATATGACCGCATTAGCATTAAATAAGACAGGTTTAAAAAACATGTTTAAACTTGTTTCTGAAGCGAATACGACTTATTTCCATGATGGCTCTAGAATACCAAAAGAACGCTTAGAATACTATCATAAAGGTTTATTGTATGGAACAAGTTGTTATAAATCTGATGTTTTTGAAGCTGCAATGAACCAATCTGATGAAAGATTGGAAAAATTATTAAGATTTTATGATTATGTAGAAATTCAGCCTTTAGAAGATTACTATCATTTGATTGATAGAGGACAAATTGAAAGTCAAGATGACTTAGTTGTCTCTATCAAAAGATTGATTAATATGGCAAAGAAACTTGATAAGATCATTGTTGCTACAGGGGATGTTCATTTCTTAGATAAAAAAGATAAGATCTACCGTGATGTCTTTATTTCACAGCCAAAGATAGGTATTGGACATCGCGCTCATCCATTATGTGACCGTAAAAATCCGCGTGCATTTACACCTTATCAGTACTTTAGAACAACAGATGAAATGTTAAAATGTTATGACTATTTACCTGAAGAGGAAATCTATCAGTATGTAGTAACAAATACTAATATGATTGCTGATATGGTTGAAGAAATTAGACCAATTCATGATAAATTGTTTACTCCTACCATTGATAATGCTGATGAAAATTTAACGAAAATTTGCTATGAAACAGCACATAAGATGTATGGCAAACAATTGCCACAGATTGTTGAAAAGAGACTTGAAAAAGAATTAAGTAATATCATCAAACATGGTTTTGGTGTTATTTATTATATTTCTCATCTATTAGTCAAAAAATCTAATGATGATGGTTATTTGGTTGGCTCGCGAGGATCAGTTGGATCTTCTTTTGTTGCTACGATGGCAGGTATTACTGAGGTCAACCCATTACCGCCACATTATTTATGTTTACATTGTAGTTATAGTGAATTCTTAAAAGAAGGAGAAATTGCTGATGGGTATGACCTTGAATCTAAGAATTGTCCTGTTTGTGGAAAACCTATGAAAGGTGAAGGACATAATATTCCTTTTGAAACATTCTTAGGATTTAATGCTGATAAGGTACCAGATATCGATCTTAATTTTTCTGGTGAATATCAAGCCAATGCTCATGCGTTTACGAAAACAATCTTTGGGGAAGATCATGTTTTCAGAGCAGGAACGATATCTACTGTTGCTGAAAAAACAGCTTATGGTTATGCTAAAGGATATGCAGAAACATTAAATATTGAAGATCAGGTGCGTAGTGCTGAATTGGAAAGAATTGCAGAAGGATGTGGTGGTGTAAAAAGGACAACCGGTCAACATCCTGGTGGAATTATTGTTATTCCTAGAGATTATGATGTTTTTGACTTTACACCTTATCAATATCCTGCTGATGATCTTAATGCAGAATGGCGTACGACACACTTCGATTTCCATGCGATACACGACAACGTACTAAAATTTGATATATTGGGACATGTTGATCCAACTGTTATTAGAATGTTACAAGATCTCACTGGTATAGATCCTAAAACAATACCAACTAATGATAAAAAAGTAATGTCTTTATTTACAAGTACTGAAGCTTTGGGAATTGATCTTTCTTATATCAATTGTAAGAGTGGAGCTTTAGGTTTACCTGAATTCGGAACAACTTTTGTTAGAAGTATGCTTGATCAAACACAACCGAAAACGTTCAATGATCTTGTCATCATTTCAGGATTGTCTCATGGAACCGATGTTTATTTAGGAAATGCAGAAACACTTATTAAAAATGGAACATGTACATTAAAAGAAGTTATTGGGTGTCGAGATGATATTATGGTTTATCTGATTGAAAAAGGTTTACCAAATAAAGATGCTTTCGATATTATGGAATGTGTTCGTAAAGGAAAATCACCTGCAGTTTTCCCAGAAAAAAAATATGAAGAATTAATGAAAGAATATAATGTACCACAATGGTATATTGATTCATGTAAAAAAATCAAATACATGTTCCCTAAAGCACATGCCGTTGCTTATGTTTTATCGGCTATTCGTGTTGCTTGGTGGAAACTCTATTATCCAAGAGAATATTACGCTGTTTATTTTTCTACTCGTTGTGATTTTTTTGATATTGAAACATTGATTTCAGGTAAAGATGCTATTTTGGCAAGACGAAAAGAAATTGAACATCTTCGAGAAGAAAAGAGATCATCAAATAAAGATGAGGGTCTATGGGATGTTTTTGAGATTGCTTTAGAAATGATTGAAAGAGGCTATCATTTTAATCCTCTTGATTTAGAATTATCTGATGCGAGTCGTTTTATTTTAGATCCAAATGATGATAAAGGACTTATTCCACCGTTTAGTTCTGTTGATTCTTTAGGTGAATCTGTTGCAAAAACGGTTATTGATGCAAGAGAAAAAGGTCCCTTTTTATCAAAAGAAGATGTAATTAAAAGAACCAAGTTAAATAATTCTCATATCAAACAATTAACAAAGATGGGTGTATTTGATGGAATGCAAGAAGAAAATCAACTTTCTCTTTTCTAGAAAGTCTTGATTACATCAATGTTTTATGTTATATTAATTGTAGTTTCATAGAAAGAAACGAGTGGGGCAACCCACTCTTTATTGTTGAATAAGGAGAAAAAAATGGCATTATTGGATGAAATTAAAGAAATGATTTTACCTTTAATTGAACAGCAAAATTGTTATCTTGATGACATGGAATACGTCAAAGATAAAAATGATATGTATTTAAGAATTTATATTGATAAAAATAATGGTCATCTAGATATGGATACTTGTGTTGCTGTCAGTGAATTGATTAGTGAAAAGTTAGATGAGATGGATCCCATTCAAGATGAATACTATTTAGAAGTATCATCACCTGGTATTGAAAAACCATTAAAAACTTTTGAACAGGTTCAAAACTCTATTGGTGAATATGTTTATGCTAAACTGATTGATCCAAAAGCTGGAATGCATGAAGTAGAAGGTTATTTAAAATCAATTGAGGGACAAAAATTAGAATTTGAATATATGGTTAAAAATATCAAAAAGCATATTGTCGTAGATTATGATAATATTCAATTTATAAGATTAGCTGTCAAATTTTAGGAGGAAATGAAAAGTGGCTAGTAAAAAGTTTATGAATGCATTAAATCTTCTTTGTGAAGAAAAAGGTATCGAAAAAGATGTTTTTTTAACAATGCTAAAAGAATCTATTGAAAAGGCTTATAAGAAGAACTATTTGAATCCAGATGCAAATGTACGTGTTGAAATCAATGAAAAAACTGGAAAGTTCAGATTATTTGAAATCAGAACTGTTGTTGATGATTTAGAAGACGAAGATACAGAATTGTCATTAGAAGAAGCTCATGATATCAATCCTAACTATAAAGTTGGGGATATCGTTGAAACAGAGGCTGATGTTGAACAAATTGGTCGTTTAGCTGCAATTCAGACAAAACAATTATTTAGACAAAAAATTAGAGAAACTGAAAAAGAAACTTTGTATAATGAATTTGCAGATAAAAAAGATGAAATTATTACTGGTATCGTTGATCGTGTAGAACCAAAGTTTGCCATTATCAATATTGGAAAAACTGGAGCATTTTTAGGATTGAAACAACAAATTCCTGGGGAAACATTAAAAGAAGGTGACCATATTAAGGTCTATGTTAACGATGTTGATCGTAATACAAAAGGAACTCATATTGTTGTAAGTAGAACTGAACCACAATTTGTGAAAAGATTATTTGAACTAGAAGTTCCTGAAGTTTATGATGGTATTGTTGAAATCAAATCAGTTTCAAGAGAACCTGGAGAAAGAAGTAAAGTTGCTGTTTATACATCACACGAAGGTGTTGATCCTATTGGTTCTTGCGTGGGCCCTAAAGGTTCAAGGGTCAAAAATGTTGTTGATGAATTGAATGGAGAAATGATTGATATCATTGAATGGTCTAATGATCCAGTTGTTTTCATTTCACATGCTTTATCACCATCAGCCGTTGAAAAAGTGTCTATTAACGAAGTTAATCATAGCGCTTTGGTCATTGTCCCTGATGATCAGTTATCATTAGCTATTGGAAAACGTGGTCAAAACGCGAGATTAGCGGTGAGACTAACAGGATGGAAAATTGATATTAAATCAGTTAGCGAAGCAAAAGAATCAGGTATTTTACAAGAACTTGAAGAAAAAGAAAATATGCCAGTTGATGAATCATTCCAAGAAGAATTTGCCAATGAAATGTTAGATCTTGACAGTGATGATTCCCAAACTATTGATAACGTAGTTGAAAATAATCAAGAAGAACAAATTATTGAAGAAATTGAAGAAAACGAAATCATTGAAGAATCGACTTATTCTGTTGAAGATGCTCAACAAGGCACAAACGAAGAAAATGAAGCTGAATCAGATCAATATGATGATTATGATGATTATGATGATTTTGATGATTTTGATGATGATGAATATAGTAAATATGACGAAGAAATTGACTATGATGAATACGATAAGTATTATGATGAAAATTAAGGAGTGATTTCATGAGAAAAATTCCTTTAAGAAAATGTTTGGCAACAAATGAACAATTACCTAAAAAAGAATTAATCAGAATAGTGAGAAATAAAGAGGGAGAAGTTTTTGTTGATCCCACAGGTAAGATGAATGGGCGAGGAGCTTATTTAAAAAGAAGCCATGAAGCTATTGAAATAGCAAAAAAGAAGAAATTATTAGCGAAATCATTGCAAGTTGATATTCCTGAAGAAATATTTGAAGAATTGGAAAAATATTGCTATGACTAAAAATTACTTAAACCTATTAGGATTGGCCTGTGCAGCAAGGAAGATTGTTTCTGGTGAAACTTTATTAAAGAGTATCAGAAGTCAAAAAGTTCATTTGGTTTTGATTGCTAATGATGCAAGTGATAATACGAAAAAGAAGTTAACAGATAAATGTCATTATTATGGTATTGAATGCTATATAATGGAAGAGAATAGTGATACTTTATCGCATGCAATAGGAAAAAATCGTGTTGCATTAGGTATCTGTGATTCTGGCTTTGCAAATAAAATTAAAAAAAATATAGGAGGTTGATTTTATGGCAAAAAAGAACAAAAATAAAAAAGGTTCCCAAAGAAAAAAACAGCTACAATCTAACTTTCCCAACAAAAAAGAAAATGTAGCCATCAAGGAAGGTACTATTTCTTATGAAGAAGGTATTACAGTTGGTGAATTAGCTGAAAAATTAGGACAAACTCCTGCAAATGTTATTAAGATTTTATTTTTACTAGGTACGATGGTGACAATCAATTCATCATTGAATGATGAACAAGTAGAACTAATTTGTATGGAATATGGTAAAGAATGTGAAAAATATATTCCAGCTGATGAAATTAATTTTGAAAACATTGAGATAGTTGATGATGAAAAGGATTTAGTTTCACGTTGTCCTGTTGTTACTATTATGGGACATGTTGACCATGGGAAAACAACCTTACTTGATACAATTAGAAAATCATCTATTGTAGAAGGTGAATTTGGTGGTATTACTCAACATATAGGAGCCTACCAAGTCAATGTCAATGGTAAAAAAGTCACATTTTTAGATACACCAGGTCATGAAGCGTTTACAGCTATGCGTGCTCGTGGTGCACAAGTTACTGATATTGTTATTATTGTTGTAGCAGCTGATGATGGAGTTATGCCTCAAACTAAAGAAGCTATTGATCATGCTAAAGCTGCAGGTGTACCAATTGTTGTTGCAGTCAATAAAATTGATAAAGAAGGTGCTGATCCTGATAGGATTAAAAGTGAAATGTCAGAAGAAGGATTATTACCTGAAGAATGGGGTGGAGACACAGTTTATTGTGAAATTTCTGCTAAAAAGAATATTGGTATCGAAGATTTATTAGAAACATTAACAGTTGTTGCTGAATTGGCTGATTTGAAAGCAAATCCAAATAGGTATGCATATGGAACTGTTATTGAAGGTAAACTAGATAAAGGACGTGGAGCAGTTGCTACACTATTAGTTGAAAATGGAACTTTGCGCGCGGGTGATCCAATTGTCGTAGGAACTGCATTTGGTCGTGTCCGTCAGATGTTAGATGATAAGGGGAGAGTCATTAAATCAGCTTTACCTGGAACACCTGTAGAAATTACTGGATTGAATGATGTTCCTGTTGCTGGTGATAAGTTCATGGTCTTTGAATCAGAAAAACAAGCACGTTCTGTTGGTGAAACACGTATGAAAGCTAAAATAGCTAAAGATAGAAATAGTGGTGCTGCAATGTCATTAGATGATTTGTATTCACAAATTAAAGAAGGTCAAATTATTGATTTAAATATTATTGTTAAAGCCGATGTACAGGGGACTGCTGAAGCAGTAAAAGCATCATTAGAAAAGATTGATGTTGAAGGAGTCCGTGTAAATGTTATTCGTTCTTCTGTCGGTGCCATTTCTGAATCAGATGTTATTTTAGCAAGTGCATCACAAGCTATTATTTATGGTTTTAATGTTAGACCAGATGCAAAAGTGAGAAGTAAAGCAGAAGAAGAAAAAGTTGAAATCAGATTACACAATGTCATTTATAAAATGGTTGAAGAAATTGAAACTGCAATGAAGGGTATGTTGGCACCTGAACTTGTTGAAGTTGTGACTGGTCAAGCAGAAATTAGACAAGTCATCAAAGCAAGTAAAGTTGGTAATATTGCAGGATGTTATGTAACTGATGGATCGATTAAACGTAATTGTGGTATTCGTTTAATTAGAGATGGTATTGTTGTTTATGAAGGAAAGCTAGCTTCACTTAGACGTTTTAAAGATGATGTTAAAGAAGTCAACAGTGGTTTTGAATGTGGTTTAAATATTGAAAACTTTAATGATATTAAAGAAGGTGATATCATTGAAGGATATATCATGGAAGAAGTTAAAAAGAAATAAAGGATGATGTTTCATGGCAATTAAGATTGACAGAATTAATACGCAAATTCAAAGAGAAATTTCACTTATTCTACAAAATGAAGTTAGAGATAAAGATTTAAGAATGTGCACGATTACAGCAGTTGAAACAACGAATGATTTGTCTATTTCGAAAGTGTATGTGACATTTTTAGGAAATTGTTATGATCAAAAACATGGTTTAGCTGCTTTAGAAAGATCTAAAGGATTTATCAGAAATTTACTTGCTAAAAAACTCAAAATTAGAAAATGTCCTGAGTTGCATTTTATTCTGTCTCTTATACACATCTGACGCTGCCGACGATATGCAGTGTG
>CAMFRJ010000032.1 GCA_945981915.1 uncultured Erysipelotrichaceae bacterium | reverse complement strand
TTATTATACATGTTCTTTCATGAAAATCAATATATTTTAAACAAATTGTTTAAAATATTAAACTTGTTTCAAAAAGAAAAGGTCATGTTTTCACATAACCTTCATCTATTTTTGTGAAGCTTCTAAGTTCTTTCTACGTTTTGAAGATTCGATAAACATCTTTTTTAACGTTTCGCTATCTTCTTCTAAAACAGCTTTCTTTAAAATATCAAGTTGATTTTCAAAACCTTGGATACTCTTTAATAAGCACGTCTTATTGGTAAAAAACAATTCTGTCCAGAGATCTTCATTAATATTCGCAATTCTTGTCAAATCACGATAAGAATCTCCAATATATTTCCCTGTATCATATTTTTGACTATCACTGTTAATGAGTGAAACAGCAATTGCATGAGGCAATTGTGAAGTAAATGAAATAATTTCATCATGATCATGTGGTGACAAGATCTTTACTGAATGAAAACCAAGTGATGAAACAAACTGTTCCATCAGTTCAATACTTTCTTTCTTATTCTGAGGATGTTGTATCAATATGTAATTTGCCCCTTGAAAAACTTCTTTACTAGCAAAATCATAGCCTTTGTTTTCTCTTCCTGCCATAGGATGACCTGAAACAAATTCAACATCTTTATCAATGATACTCATCGCTTGATCTAAAAAATATGATTTAACTCCAACAGCATCAGTGATGATACTTCCTTTTTTAAATTCATGTGTTTGAATATAATCTAAAACCAAAGATGGATATAGACAAATGATTGTCAGATCGGATTGTTTGATAATCTCATGGCCATCAACAAATCCTTCTTTGATACATCCTTCTGCTTTAGCACGAGCTAATGTTTCTTCATTGATATCTACCCCATATACTTCATGATCAAGTCCTTTTAATGCTTTGACAAAGCTTCCTCCAACAACTCCTAATCCTACAACTGTAATTATCATAAATTCTCCCTTACTTCTATACGTTGACAATAATGACAAAAAGCTTCTATAACTTCCTGAATTGCCTGGTTTCTTCCTGTATAAATCATTTCTTCTTTTGCATGTAATAATAATTTCTTTTTATTCTTTTTATAATCGAAGATTTCTAAAGATCTGACATCTTTATAACGGATACGTTTACCATTATAGATAAAATCTTTTTTATAAAAGACCAATAATGATTCATGACTTAAATAAGCAATCAATGGAACAAAGCAATTGATCACTAGTATTGGTGAGATCATTGATTGAATATGAATATGACCCATATAGATCATTAAACAATCGATCACAATGATCACCATTGAACCATAATACAAATGTTTTTCATAGCCTTGATAGATGACTTGTTGGGCCTGTAACAGCTGTTGCCTTTTTCGATAGCTCAAGATCAATAAGACATATCCCACTAACATCGTTAAAAAGACAAAAATGGCTGTTACCTGAAACAAATTATCGATAAGGATAGTAAACCCTGCAAAAAGAACAATAACACCAATCGCTGAAAGACAAACTAATTCAACCATGATGTAATAACAAGAGAAAGAAAAGAAACCAGCGCTAATAATGATCCAATAAAGAAATATCTTGTTAAAAAGGCAGGTAACGAGAGCTTTTCTTTATTGATTAGGCATGCACTTACCACCAATAAGAATCCTGTAATAAGACCATGACCTAAGACAAAAGCAATCTCACTGTTGATAAAATTCATCAAAATCGGAATCAAAACCAATGTAGAGATAAGAAAAGCTATCACAAAGGTAATGATCGTAGGCATATTGAATTGAATCCATTTTAGATGAAAATTATCTTTGAAAACCGATTTTTTTTCTTCTTTTTTCTTTGTAAATGTATATTCTTTTTTTGTTCTTTCTACTTTTCTATCAAATTTTGACATATCTTTTACTTTCTTTTTTCTTCAAGCATCTTAATTTTATAATCTAATAATTTTTTCGTTAAATCAACATAATAATCATGAGGATATTCCAAACGGAATACTTCATCCCAAAGACGTGATTTTTCTTTCATTGAATAATCACGAACCTGTTTTGTTGTTAATTCTTCATAAACAAGTTTTCCATTTTCAAAAATAGGAACTTGTAATTCTTCTATTGTATAAGTATTGGCTTCAATCGTTTTAAATTTCCAGATATTTGATTGATGATAAATAGTCAAATCTTTAGAACTATCAATCACTTCATCATAGAAAGCAATGATATCACCGATTGCTTTACCTGTTTCATTTTCAAACAAACGATACACTTTTTTATATCCAGGATTAGTAATTTTTTCAGTATTTTCAGAAATCTTGATTTTTGGAATAATCTGACCATCCTTTTCAATAGCCACTAATTTATAAACACCACCAAAGACTGGTGAAGATTTAGAAACAATCATATTTTCACCAATGCCAAACGAATCTAACTTCGCTCCTTGATTCAATAAAGAACGAACCAAATATTCATCTAAAGAATTCGACGCAGAAATGCTGACATAAGTCAATCCAGCAACATCAAGCATCGCTCTGGCACGTTTTGATAAATAAGAAATATCTCCTGAATCCAAACGAATTCCTTTTAATTTTTTACCCATTGGTTCTAAAACTTCTTTAGCAATCCTAATTGCGTTAGGAACCCCGCTTTTTAATGTATCATATGTATCAACCAACAAGATACAATCATCAGGATAAGTTAAAGCATAAGCTTGAAAAGCTTCATATTCACTATCAAAAGATTGTACAAAAGAATGAGCCATTGTTCCCACAACAGGAATATCAAACATCATCCCTGCTGAAACAGTTGCAGTACCAGCGACCCCACCAATATAGGCAGCTCTAGCTCCATAGGTTGCACTATCATACCCCTGTGCTCTTCTGGCTCCAAATTCCATAACTGGTCTTCCTTTGGCTTCTTGAACAACGCGGTGAGCTTTGGTTGCTATCAACGATTGATGATTGATTGTCACTAATAATAATGTTTCAATCAATTGTGCTTCAATAAACTTTGCTTTGACTGTAATCAAAGGTTCATTTGGAAAAACAGGTGTTCCTTCCTTCATTGCATAGATAGAACCAGTAAATTTAAATTCTCTTAGATAATCTAAAAACTCTTCATCAAATTTATTGAGTGAACGGAGATATGAAATATCTCCTTCACTAAAGTGTAGATCTTGAATACATTCTATTAATTGTTGTAAACCGGCAAAGACAGCAAATCCTCCATTATCAGGATTTTTTCTATAGAACATATCAAAATAAACATATTGATCTTTATTTCCTTGTTTAAAATAATTATAAGACATGGTTAATTCATATAAATCCATGACAAGTGTTAAATTTCTTTCACTTCCAGCATGTATTGACATAAGCGTTCTCCTTAGTTACTTTGATTTATCATTATCATAATCTTTTTCCATGTAAAAATCTAGTCCATTAGAAATATAATTCGTATGATTCTCTCGTATTTGGCATTTGTGAAATTGTTTGCGGAATAAATGGAATATAAAGTTGTTGATCAGGATATATCATGAAATTTCGATTCAAACCATTCAAACAGGCAATCCATTCCACTTTTGTATCAAAGTTTCTCGCAATACGATATACATTATCACCTGGTCTAACACGATACAAATAAATATCACCTACTCTTCTTGGTTTTGTCACTCTTTCAAAATCATCTTCAAACATCTTATAACCTCCTTCATTCTACACTATGATGCGATCTATTTTTTATCTAGGCAAAAAAAGCACTTTCGTGCTTTTCATGTCATTTATTTTTGAGTTTACGATAAATCGTCCTCATATAAGGAATAGAGTATAATTGTTCAGGATGTTCCCAATATATATAAATGATGATCACAAAATAAACAATGATTCCAATCACAACTGAAATAAACAAAGGAACCACCACACGATGTATCAAGCTAAACAAGCCATAATAAACGATTCCTACAATAATTCCCATGATCGTTGAAGCAATCAAAGGTATCAGATAAGTACGTTTGATTTCCTGTTTATATCCTATTATTTTTCTTAATTCTTTTTGATTGTAGTAACACACCAAAAACGCATATAAGCAGTTACCAAAAACTAAGGCATATGTTCCAAATGGTGTAATCAGCAACAAAACAGCCAAAATAAGACAGTGAATGATCAAAGCTTTCGTGGCATTTCTTAATGGAATTTGTACTTCTCCAATTGCCTGTAAAATCCCATTAGTGAGCGTTGATAGACCAAATAACACAATAGCTGGTGACCCAAACATTAATAACTTTGTTGCCATCACGATTGTTGCTTTTTGAGGAAATAATGTTCCCATAATTGGATAAGCTAACACAGCCATACCAACTGCAGCTGGAATCAAGATCAACATCGTCACCGAGATACCTGATGTGATATGCTCTTTCGTTTCTTTTTTATGACCAACTGCCCATGATGAAGAAATCGAAGGAATTGCTGCTGTAGACATTGCTGACGCTAAGGCTACAGGAACATTTTGTAAGACGATATATTTCCCTGAATACACACCATAATATGTATAATAGGCAACTTTATCAACACCTTGAAATGATTGTGCAAAATAGAAAATATACATATCAACTGTTGTCACTAAATTATAAACACAAGTTGCTAATATGATTGGTGTAATAATATGGATAATCATTTGGAAGATTTCTTTATATGTATCGATATGTTCATCTCGATCTTCATCTTGTTGAATTTCTTCTTCAAAAGTATTCTTCTTTTTAAGGTACATAAAGATCATATAGATCAATCCGACAAGAACTCCGGCCCCTGTTCCAAGTGCCGACCCTGCCGCTCCATAAGAACCAACTTTGGTCGCATTAACACCTACATAAGGCTGAATAAAGATATAAGCTGCCACTAAAGCAACACCAGCATTAAAAACCTGTTCAATAATTTGTGAAACAGATGTATAGAGTGTCACCTTATGGGCTTGAAAATAGCCTCTAAATACTCCTAACAACCCTGATAAAAAGACTGTTGGACATAAGACCTTCAATGCAGGAACAGCATTGACATCTACAATAAAGGGGGCGATGATAAAAAGAACAATCGCAGCTCCTCCTGCAATGACACAAACATAAATAAAAATGCATTGTAATATTCTTTTGATATTTTTATATTCATGTAAAGCAATTTTTTCTGAAATCAGTTTTGAAATAGCCGTTGGAATACTATATGAAGAAATCAATAAAACCAAAGCATAAATATTATAAGCCGTTGAATAATATCCATTCCCTTCATCTAAAATCATAGCTGTCAAAGGACTACGATAAAGAACACCTATGATTCTGACAATAATACCCGCTAGAGCTAAGATTGATGCTTGCTTAACAATAGATGATGATCGTTCGCTCATAATTACCTCACTTTCACAAAAAATATTATACTATTTTTTTAATCAAAGTCCAAATAATATCTATATCTCTACAAAATAATCAGGTAAAATAAAAAGAGAGGTGAGATTATGATCTATGTGATGTCTGATATACATGGCTGTTTTGAAGAATATCAAGAAATGTTAGAAAAAATCAATTTTAATAAGCATGATACCTTATACGTTATCGGTGATGTCTTAGATCGCGGAAAACGTCCTTTAGATATCATCCAAGATATGATGCTTAGACCTAACATCATTGCCCTATTAGGAAATCATGACTTGATGGCCTATTACATATTGAATCATCTCAATATGGAAATCACTCATAAAAATGTCGACAATCATCTTAGTGAACAATTCATGAAACTGTATCTCAGTTGGATTGAAGATGGTGGTTCAACTACTCTCCATCAATTCAAACAGTTGTCATCCCATCAAAGAAAAGCAATCTTAAACTATATACAAGATTTTTCTTTATATGAAGAAATCACGGTCAATGACCAACAGTATGTCTTAACACATGCTGGTATCGATCACTTTCAAGAAAATAAACCTTTAAGCGATTATGATATTACAGATTTTCTTTTTCATCGCAGTGATTATGGGCATATCTATTATCAAGATAAATGGTTAGTGACTGGCCATACCCCAACTATCCTTATTAGAGAAGACAGACAACCTTTGATCTATAAAAAAAATCATCATATTGCAATTGATTGTGGTTGTGTCTTTGGAAAACAATTAGCCTGTTATTGTCTTGATAATCAAAAAGAATATTATGTAAAAAAAAAGACATCTCGTTAAAGATGTCTTTATAATTCTTCACCATTTGTTTCAATGACATGTTTATACCAATCAAATGATTTCTTTTTACTTCTTGAGAAATCACCTTCATGAGCATTATTATAATTAACATAAATGAAACCATAACGTTTATCATATTCACCTGTAGAAGCTGATACGATATCAATAGGTGACCACATTGTATAACCAAGTAAATCAACACCATCGTAATCAACCGCATCTTTCATAGCTGCAATATGTTCTTTTAAATAATCAATACGATATTGATCATCTACTGTTCCATCTGCTTCTTTTTTATCATAAGCACCAAATCCATTTTCAACAATCATCATTGGAAGTTCAAAACGATCATGGAACCAGTTTAAACACCAACGAAGTCCTAGTGGGTCAATTTGCCATCCCCAGTCAGATGCTTTTAAGTAAGTATTTCTAACAAAGTCTTCACTTGAATAGTCAAATGTTTTTTCATTACGACCTTGATATTGTGTCGCAAATGACATGTAATATGAAAATCCAATGTAGTCAACTTTACCTTCAGCTAAGATCTTCTTATCTTCTTCGCTAATAAAGTCATATCCTTTTCTTTCAAATTTCTTTAACATATGATTTGGATAATGCCCTCTAGCATGAACTTCTACATACCAGTATTTTTGATGCATTGCTCCTAAAGCGTTCATCACATCTTCTGGTTTAGGTGATGCAGGATAAACTCCATTCATACCGATCATACAACCAACTTGTAAATCAGGATTGATTTCATGTGCAGCTTTGACAGCTAAAGCACTTGCCACAAGTTCATGGTGTGCTGATAAATACATTAAGTATTCTGCATCGTCACCTTCTTGAAGAATGACAGCACCTTCTTGAATCAAGTTATGTTGAGTCACATCAGCTTGATTATTAATTTCATTGAAAGTCATCCAATATTTTACTTTATGTTGATATCTTTCAAAACATACTTTTGCGAATTTAACGAACATATCGATAGCTGCTCTATTTCTAAATCCACCATATTCTTTAGCTAATGCCCAAGGCATTTCAAAATGTGATAAAGTGATTACTGGTTCAATTCCATATTTATGACATTCATCAAATAAATCATCATAGAATTTTAAACCTTCTTCATTAGGTTGATCTTCATCCCCTCTTGGGAAAATTCTTGTCCATGCAATTGATGTTCTGAAAGCTTTAAATCCCATTTCCGCAAATAATGCGATATCTTCTTTATAATGATGATAAAAATCAACACCTACATGATTTGGATAATCTTCTCCTTCGATAACACCATCAGTTAAACGTCTAGGTGCTCCTGTTACATTATCACCGGCAGTTTCTACATCAGTACAACTGATTCCTTTTCCACCTTCTTGCCAAGCACCTTCACATTGATGGGCAGCAACTGCACCACCCCATAAAAAGTCTTTTCTAAAACCCATTCTTTCTTTTCCTCCTTAATATATCTTTATCATAACATCTTTTGTAAACAGTTTCATTAAAAAAAGAAATGAACTTTTCATTTCATTTCTTTTTTCTTCTCAAACTAGATAATTTGACATATTTTTTCTAAAGTCATCCCCTTAGAAAATCTATTCATCAATTCATTGGTGCATCTTTGATATTTCCAAAATGTTTTTTGGCAGCTTTTTAAATGTCCATAGACTTTCCAATATCCAATAACTAAACATGGTTTTCCATCAATAAATGACACAACGTCTTGTAAAGGATAACCAAGAAGCAAACCTATTTCATGAGGAAATTCTGTTTCTTGAAGTCTTTTTTGTAAACATTGTAAGATTGTCTCTACAGATAAACAGTTATAATGATAATTCATGAACATTTTTTTAATTTTTTCATGATTGAGCAAATGCCATAATTTCTGTTTGTGATAAAGAAAGAGCAATCCTCTTTGTTTTCTTGTAAAACGATAAAGACACATATTCTTTTGACTTAATAGAGGATTATAATAATCAATCCAATAATCCATTTCAGCTTTTGTCATATCAATATGATAAAGGCTTGCCACCTTTAAATTAACTAAAGTGGGTGCTCCATAAAAGATCAGACATTTTTCAAATTCATAAGCATTTAAAAACATCTGATCACTTTTCTTATTTCATCTATATCTTGTTTACTTCCTTCATTTTCTACTTTATAAAGACAGGGAACATTATACTGCTTAGAAATCTTATCTCCTGCTTGGCAATACGCCTCTCCATATCCTTGATCACCACTTACAATAACTCCTTTTAAATAGGAAGCATTATGATCTAAGAATTGCTCAACTTCATAAGGAACATCACCAAAACCATCAGTATACGTAAAAAGAAGATAATCTTCATTGACTATTTCATTTCCATCTTCAATCTTGAAATGATCTTCTATATCTAAACTTTCAATAAGACTTTCTACATTCCCTGTTCTTGAAGCATAGACAATTTTCATATATATCACTCTTTCCATTTTTATTTTTAACATAAATAAAAAAAGAATACAAAAAAAGGAAGAAAATCTTCCTATAATAAATTCAATTTTTCAAGAATCTCAATGCCTTCTTTAACAGCTCCTTCACCACCACTTTTGGTAAGTGTAAAAGCAGCTTTTTCTTTCGCTAATAAACAGGCATTAGCGGGAGCAAAACTGTATGGAAAATTTTCCAACATACAAACATCATTGAGACCATCACCAAAGGTAGCTACTTCATCGA
>CAMFRJ010000031.1 GCA_945981915.1 uncultured Erysipelotrichaceae bacterium | reverse complement strand
ACACACTGCATATCGTCGGCAGCGTCAGATGTGTATAAGAGACAGCATCCTCATGTTGTACAAGGCACAGAGACATATCAAGGTAAACCAATTGTTTATTCCTTAGGTAATTTTTGCTTTGGCGGAAATCGAAATCCTAGTGATACTGATAGTATGATCTATCAACTTACATATCAATTTTCAGGAACAAAGCAAACAGATTACCAGGTCAATATCATTCCTTGTTCGTTGACTTCAACAAGAGGAAGAAATGATTATCAGCCTAAAGTTTTAGAGGGAAGTGAAGGACAAAGGGTCCTAGATAAAATTAAAAAATATAGTTATGAAATGTCAAATTAGTATTGCGAAATTTGACAGGATTTGATATTATGCAGTTAGTTATACGACTGACGGAAGTGGAATTAACCACATGGAGTATAATAGTAAGGAGCCGACCGTCTGGGCAAAAGAGTCCGGACGATTAGGCTCTTTTTTGATGAATATGGAATGTCTTTAAAAATTCATTGTGATTCATGTTTGAATATGTTGTTTGAATGATGTTTTTAATATATAATGACAATGAATTAAAAATCAGTATTCCAAAATAGAATGAAAGGAAGATTTGATATGTTAACAGATGTTGAAATTGCACAAAGTGCTAAGATGGAACCAATTACAAAAATTGCTCAAAAAGTTGGTTTAGAAGAAGATGATCTAGAATTATATGGAAAATATAAAGCAAAGATCTCTTTAGAAGCTATTAACAGATTAAAAAATAATGAAAACGGGAAATTAGTTTTGGTCACTGCTATTAATCCTACTCCTGCAGGGGAAGGAAAGACAACAACAATGATTGGTCTTTCACAAGCTTTAAATAAGATGGGAAAAAAATCAGTTGTTGCAATGCGTGAACCTTCACTTGGACCATGTTTTGGTATTAAAGGTGGAGCTGCTGGAGGAGGTTATGCTCAAGTTGTTCCTATGGAAGATATTAATCTTCATTTTACAGGAGATATTCATGCGATTACAGCAGCGAACAACTTAATTGCTGCTATGTTGGATAACTCTATTCATCAAGGAAATCCATTAAATATTGATGTTCGTCAAATCGTATGGAAACGTGTTGTTGATTTAAATGACCGTGCTTTACGTCACACTGTTTGTGGACTTGGAGGAAAAGTCAATGGTGTGCCTCGTGAAGATGGTTTTGATATTACTGTAGCTAGTGAAGTTATGGCTATCTTGTGTTTAGCAACTTCACTTGAAGATCTTAAACAAAGAGCAGGAAGAATGATCGTTGCTTATACATATGATAATCAACCAGTGACTGTTGATGATTTACAGGCAACAGGAGCTGTTACATTATTATTAAAAGATGCAATCAAACCTAATTTAGTACAAACTTTAGATCATACACCAGTTTTCGTTCATGGTGGTCCTTTTGCGAATATTGCTCATGGATGTAACTCAGTCATGGCAACTGAATTGGCTTTAAAATTAGGTGATTATGCGATTACAGAAGCAGGCTTTGGTGCTGATCTAGGAGCTGAAAAATTCTTAGATATCAAATGTCGTCAAGCTGGTTTAAATCCTGATGCAGTTGTCATCGTCGCAACTGTTCGTGCGTTAAAGATGCATGGTGGTGTTGCAAAAAAAGACTTAGGTGAAGAAAACTTAGAAGCTTTAAAAGCAGGTTTAGGTAACTTGGAAAAACATATTGAAAATATTGCAAAATATGGTTTACCAAGTGTTGTGGCTATTAATGCTTTTCCAACTGATACTGAAGCTGAATTGGCTTTATTAAATGAATGTTGCCAAAAATTAGGTGTTGATGTAGCTATTTCTAAAGTATGGGAAAAAGGTGCTGATGGTGGTATTGAACTTGCTGAAAAATTATTAGCTGTTTTAGAAACAAAAGAAGCGAATTATCATCCATTATATGATTTAGATTTATCAATTGAAAAAAAGATTGAAACAATAGTGAAAGAAATCTATGGTGGTGATGGTGTTGAATTCACGAAAAAAGCAAAAAATAAAATGAAAAAATATACAGAACAGGGATTAGGTCAGCTACCTATTTGTATCGCAAAGACACAATATTCTTTATCTGACCAACCAGCATTGTTAGGTAGACCTACAGGATTTACTGTGACAATCAATGATGTGATTCCATCAGCTGGGGCAGGATTCTTAGTTGCTATTTCTGGTGATATCATGCGTATGCCTGGACTTCCAAAACGTCCAGCGGCTGTTGGTATGGATATTGATGAAAATGGCAAAATTGTCGGATTATTCTAAAAGTGACGCAAGTCACTTTTCGTGCTTAAAAGAAAAGGAGAAAAAGAGATGAAAGTTGCAATCATTATGGGTTCAACAAGTGATTTACCAAAAGTTGAACCTGCTATTACAATTTTAAAAGATTATGGTGTAGAAGTTGCTGTGAGATGCTTATCTGCCCATAGAGCACATTTAGGATTAAGTGAATTTATTAAAGAAACAGAAACAGATGGGACAGAAGTCATCATTACTGCTGCTGGGATGGCTGCGGCCTTACCTGGAGTTGTTGCTAGTCAGACTGTTTTACCTGTTATTGGGGTACCGATTGCTGGAAGTAATTTAGATGGTATGGATGCTTTATTATCAATCGTACAGATGCCTTCAGGAATTCCTGTAGCAACTGTTGCTATTAATGGAAGTAAAAATGCTGCTTATTTAGCTTTACAGATCATGGCTATCAAACATGATGATATCAAAGTGAAGTTACAAGATTTAAGAAAACAAATGGAAGCTGACGCAATGAAAGCTAACGATGAAGTTATAGAAAAATACAAGTAAGGAGATTAGGAAATGGATTACAAAAAAGCTGGAGTTGACATTGTTGCTGGTTACAAATCAGTAGAACTTATGAAAAAGCATGTCAAAAGAACAATGAGACCAGAAGTTTTAGGAGGTCTTGGGGGATTTGCTGGTGCTTTTGATTTAAGTGGTATTAAGGAAATGGAAGAACCTGTTTTGTTATCAGGGACTGACGGTTGTGGAACAAAGGTGAAATTAGCATTCATCATGGATAAGCATGATACAATTGGTATTGATGCAGTGGCTATGTGTGTCAATGATATTGCTTGTTCTGGGGGAGAACCTTTATTCTTTTTAGATTATATCGCTTGTGGAAAAAACTATCCGGAAAAAATTGCTGCTATTGTTTCTGGGGTTGCTGAAGGTTGTGTTCAATCTGAATGTGCATTAGTTGGTGGTGAAACTGCAGAACATCCAGGATTAATGCCTGAAGATGATTATGATCTTGCAGGTTTTGCAGTAGGTGTTGTTGATAAAAAAGATATTATTGACGGTTCTACAATTCAACCTGGTGATGTTTTAGTCGGAATTGCTTCGAGTGGTGTGCATTCAAATGGTTTTTCTTTAGTCAGAAAAGTGTTTGAAATGTCTAAAGAATCATTAGATACATATTATGATGAATTAGGAAAAACATTAGGTGAAGCTTTAATCGAGCCAACACGTATTTATGTCAAAGCTTTAAAAAATGTAAAAAATAGTGGCGTGAAGATTAAAGGATGTTCTCATATTACTGGTGGTGGTTTCTTTGAAAATGTACCAAGAATGTTACCAGAAAATGTTAGAGCACAAATCAAAAAAGATAGTTATCCTGTTCCAGCTATTTTTGATTTAATCGCAAAAAATGGAAATGTGGAAGAACATATGATGTACAACACATTTAATATGGGACTTGGTATGGTCATTGCTTTAGATCCTCAAGATGTTGAACCAGCTATGGAAGCGATTCAAGCTGCTGGCGATCAATGCTATGTTGTTGGAAGTATTCAAGAAGGCGAAAAAGGTGTCGACTTATGCTAAAAATAGCAGTCTTTGTTTCTGGTGGAGGAACTGATCTCCAATCGATCATTGATGCACAACATGCAGGAAAGATCAATGGAGAAATTGTTTTGGTCTTATCTAATCGAATAAAAGCATATGGTCTTGAAAGAGCCAAAAAGGCAGGTATTGAAACAGCTGTTGTCAAAAAAGATGATGCATTGATTGTGAAGATGTTAAAAGAAAGGGATGTTGATTTAATTGTATTGGCAGGTTATTTGGCTATCTTAACTGATACGTTAATTGATGCTTATCCTAACCAGATCATTAATATTCATCCTTCACTCATTCCTTCTTTTTGTGGACCAGGGATGTATGGTATGCATGTTCATGATGCTGTTATTGCTCGTGGTGTCAAGGTTTCTGGAGCAACTGTTCATTTTGTATCAAAAGAAGTTGATGGAGGACCAATTATTAAACAAGTGGCTTGTGATATTTCTGATTTAGATCAAGCTTCAGATATTCAAGCAAGAGTATTAGAAATTGAACATCAGTTATTACCTGAAGTTGTGGGGTTATACTGTGATGGAAAAATAAAAGTAATTGATGGAAAGGCAAAGGTGATTTAAATGAAAAGAGCTTTAATTTCAGTAACAAATAAAGATGGTGTTGTCGATTTTGCAAAAGGTTTAGTTGAATTAGGTTTTGAAATTGTTTCAACAGGTGGAACAATGAAAGTATTAGAAGATAATGGTGTTTCATGTATTGCGATTGATGATGTGACAGGTTTTCCTGAAATGTTAGATGGACGTGTGAAAACTTTACATCCAATGGTTCATGGTGGATTATTATATCGTAGAGATCTTCCAAGTCATGTGGAAACTATTGAAAAGCATGGAATTAAACCAATTGACTTAGTTTGTGTTAATTTATATGAATTTGAAAAAGCTTTAAAAGCAGGTAAAGATTTACCAGATATGATTGAAAATATTGATATTGGTGGACCATCAATGATCAGATCTGCTGCGAAAAATTTTAAAGATGTTTTAATCGTGACAGATCCAGCTGACTATTCAAAAGTATTAGAAGCAATCAAAGAAGAAAAAACTGATTTTGATTTTAGATTAAATTTGGCTTATAAAGCATTTAGTACAACAGGTGCTTATGATGCGATGATCTCACGTTATTTTGCAGATCAAGTTGGGGATGAATTCCCTGATACATTAAATCTTTCATTAAAGAAAGTAGAACATTTACGTTATGGAGAAAACTCTCAGCAGGCTGCTAATAAATATGAAGATACATATGTTCAAAAATCATTATTAGATTATGAACAATTACATGGTAAAGAAATTTCATTTAACAATGTTAACGATTTATATGGTGCTGTTGCTGTTGTTAGAGAATTTGGTGATCAAATTGTTACTGCTGCTATCAAACATTCAACACCTTGTGGAGTTGCCATTGGTCAAACAGGATATGATTCATATATGAAAGCATATGAAGCAGATCCTCAATCAATCTTTGGTGGTATTGTGGCTGTCAACTATAAAGTTGATAAAGCAACAGCTGAACAAATGCATAAAATTTTCTTAGAAATTGTTGCAGCACCAGATTTTGATGATGATGCTTTAGAAATTTTAAAGAAAAAGAAAAATTTACGTATCTTAAAATTAAAAAATCTTGATGCCAGAGATGCAAAATATGATATCAAATACTTAGAAGGTAAAGTTTTGGTTCAAGAATTAAATAAAGAAATGATTAAAGAAATGAATGTTGTTACAGAAGCACAACCAACTGCACAACAATTATCAGATATGGAATTTGGTATGAAAGTTGTTAAATATGTGAAATCAAATGCTATCTGTGTTGTTAAAGATGGTGTGACTTTAGCTATTGGTGGAGGACAAACTTCACGTGTATGGGCTTTAGAAAATGCAATCCATAATAATCCTGATAAAGATTTCAATGGAGCTGTTTTAGCTTCAGATGCTTTCTTCCCATTTAATGACTGTGTACAAGTTGCCGTAGATGCAGGAATCAAAGCTATTGTACAACCAGGTGGTTCTGTAAGAGATCAAGATTCAATTGATTTATGTAATGAAAATCATATCCCAATGGTATTTAGTGGATATAGACACTTTAGACATTAGGAGGAGTATATGAAGGTTTTAGTGATTGGAAGTGGTGGTCGTGAACATGCGATTGCCTATAAATTAAAACAAAGTCCAAAAGTGACTGAATTATATGCTATTCCAGGAAATCCTGGGATAGCACAAATTGGGACTTGTATCCCTGGTTTAGTTGAAGATAAAGAATTGATCATTCAATTTATTAAAGATCATCAAATTGATTTGACAGTGATTGGACCTGAAGTTCCTTTATGTTTAGGATTAGCTGATGATATTGAAGCTGCTGGTTTTAAAGCATTTGGACCACAAAAGAAAGCAGCAACTTTAGAAGGAAGCAAAGCATTCTCTAAAGATTTTATGGTAAGACATCATATTCCTACTGCTCGATATGTAGAAGTTAATGATTTTGATACTGCCTGCAAAGAAATTGCTCAGTTTAGCTATCCTTTAGTTATCAAAGCTGATGGATTAGCAGCCGGAAAAGGTGTTGTTATTGTTGATAATAAAGATGATGCTATCGCTACTTTAAAAGATATGATGGTTGATGGAGCTTTAGATGGTGCAGGAAGTAAGGTTGTCCTAGAAGAATTTTTAACAGGCTTTGAATGTTCCTTACTTTGTTTTACAGATGGAAAAACAATTGTGCCTATGGTATCTGCAAAAGATCATAAACAAGTTTATGATGGTAATAAAGGTCCTAATACAGGTGGTATGGGAACAGTTTCACCCAATCCTTTCTTACCAGAAGGAATGGATGAAATCTTTAAAAAAGATATCTTAGATCCTTTTATGCAAGGATTGAAAGAAGATGGAATGGATTATCGTGGTGTTGTCTTCATTGGTTTGATGATTGAAAATAATCAAGCGAAAGTATTGGAATTCAATGTCAGATTTGGAGATCCAGAAACTCAATCGATTTTACTGAGATTAGATAGTGATCTATATGAAATTATGGATGCTTGTGCATCTTATCAACTTGATCAAGTTGATGTGAAATGGTCAGATGATGCTGTTGCTTGTTTAGTACTTGCAAGTGGGGGTTATCCAGGAAGTTATGAAAAAGGAAAAGTCATTACTGGCTTAGATCAGGTATCAGATGATATTGTTATCTTCCATGCTGGTACAGCAATGAAAGAGGACCAATTAGTTACAAATGGAGGACGTGTCTTAAATATTTGTGCTAAAGGAAAAGATTTACAAGAAGCTTTAACAAAAGTATATAAGGCAAGTGAAGTTGTCACTTTTGATGGTGTTTATTTCCGTCATGATATAGGACTGAGATAGGGGAGAATTCTATGGCAAATGTGAGACGTATTTATGTAGAAAAAAGAAAAGAATATGCAACAGAAGCAAATGAAATAAAAAATAATTTAATTGAACAATTAGGTTTAAATATTAATTCTTTAAGGGTTATTCATCGTTATGATGTCCAAGGAATTAGTGAAGATATCTTACAACAGGGGATTAATACAATTCTTGCTGAACCTATGGTCGATAATGTTTATGATGAAACATATCCGATAAATGATCATGAATCAGTATTTGCAATTGAATATTTACCTGGTCAATATGATCAAAGAGCTGATTCTTGTGAACAATGTTTCCAAATCTTAACTGGAACATCATCAACAAAAGTGAAATGTGCGAAAATGATTGTTGTTGATGTCAATGATCAAAGTGTCATTGAAAAGATCCAACATTATTTAATCAATCCAGTTGATCAAAGAATTGCAAGTTTAAATAAACCAGAAGATTTAAATGAAGCAGCTCCTGATATTCAACCGGTTCCTACTTTAACAGGTTTTAATGATTTAGATGAAGTTGGTTTAAATCAGTTCTTAAAAGATAATGGTATGGCCATGAATCTTGATGATTTGAAAGTCACACAAGATTACTTTAAAAATGAAGAACATAGAGATCCTACTGAAACAGAAATAAAGGTTTTAGATACATATTGGTCTGACCATTGTCGTCATACAACATTTGCGACAATTATTACAGATATTGATATTGAAAATGGAGCTTTTAAAGAAATATTAGAAAAAGATATTGAAACATATAAAACAAGCCGTCATTTGGTTTATGGTATTGATACGAAACGTCCATTAACTTTAATGGATTTGGCAACAATTTCAATGAAAGAATTAAGAAAAACAGGGTATCTTGATGATATGGAAGTATCAGAAGAAATCAATGCTTGTTCTGTGGAAATTACTGTTCATACGACTGATGGAGACGAACAATGGTTATTAATGTTTAAAAATGAAACACATAACCATCCAACAGAAATCGAACCATTTGGGGGAGCAGCAACATGTTTAGGTGGTGCTATTCGTGATCCACTTTCAGGACGTGCTTATGTTTACCAATCAATGCGTATTACTGGTGCTGGAGATCCAAGAAAAACTTTGGAAGAAACAACTCCAGGGAAATTACCTCAAAGAAAGATTTGTCAAGAAGCAGCTCATGGATTTTCAAGCTATGGAAACCAAATTGGTTTGACAACAGGTTATGTTCATGAAATTTATGATGAAGGATATATTGCAAAACGTATGGAAGTAGGAGCGGTTGTCGCTGCTGCACCAAAGGAACAAGTCAAACGTTTAGAACCACAACCAGGACAAATTGTGTTATTAATTGGTGGGCGTACAGGTCGTGATGGTATTGGAGGAGCAACTGGTTCTTCAAAATCACATGATGTTAAATCAATAGAAACAGCTGGTGCTGAAGTTCAAAAAGGAAATCCAGTGGAAGAAAGAAAGATACAAAGATTATTCAGAAATAAAGCTGTTTCTGAAAAGATTGTCAGATGTAATGATTTTGGAGCTGGTGGTGTTTGTGTCGCTGTTGGGGAACTTGCGCCAGGTCTTGATATCAATTTAGATGCTGTTCTTAAAAAATATGAAGGTTTAACAGGAACAGAATTAGCTATTTCTGAATCACAAGAACGTATGGCTATTGTTGTTAATGATTATGATGTTGATTTTATTCAACAAGAATGTGCAAAAGAAAATTTAGAAGTTGTTCAAGTAGCGACTGTCACTGATACAAATCGTTTAGTGATGAAACATATGGGTGAAGATATTGTCAATATCTCAAGAGCATTCCTAGATGCAGCTGG
>CAMFRJ010000030.1 GCA_945981915.1 uncultured Erysipelotrichaceae bacterium | reverse complement strand
TATTATGATTATCAAAGATAAGATTAAATTCTAAAGTTTCTTGATAAAAAACTATATTTTTATCTAAATATTTCATTTTGGCATATAAACTATTCTGATTGATTTGTGTAATATCTTTTCCATTGATAAGAATTTGTCCTTTAATCACGTCTAATTGACCAGAAATCAGTTTTAAAAAAGTTGATTTCCCACAGCCTATCTTTCCTTTTAAAACAAAAGAATGATCAATCTTGAAAGAAAGATGCTCAAATAAAGGATGCACATAGCCATAACTAAAAGTAATGTCTTTTAATTCAATTGAGACAATCTTTTTGACTTTTTTCTTTCTCACTTTCTTATCTGGAAGCATTTCCTTATATCTTTCAAAGATAATCTTCATTTCATCATGAATGATAAAAAACGAAGAGAGATGTATCAATGGATCAAGAAGATATGATAATAACATATAAACAAGCATAACAGTTCCTAAGGTAAGTATTTGATAATGATACATACATAATGAGATAATCATCAATAACATCATCATAGATTGTACCAAACTTTCTAAGGACGTCTGATAATGATTCAATAAATGACCTTTTTCGTAGTCTTGATGGAAATATGCATCATAACGATATGCCAGTTTGTTTTTCATTGTCTTTTTTAATTTAAATTGTATCGTATGAAAAAAATTATTCTGATATTCTAAAATGGCTTCATTAAGCACTTCTTTATTTTCTAAAAGCAGTTTATTTTTGAGATGTATTTTTTGATGAAATAAAAAACAAACATAAAATGTCACACCTATCATTAAAAAACTAATCAAGAAAAGAAACCAATGAATCCAACATAAAAATATCATTGTACATATTAACATCATAGAATCTATAAAAATGATAGAATATAATTCAATAAAATAGTCACTCAGTTCAAACAAATGTTGTGCTCTTGCTAGTAAGATTCCTTGCTCATGTTGCAAAAAATAAGAAAAATCTTGATAGATCAAATTTTGCATAGTTTTGGTAATATACTGATTATTCAACTCTAATTTCAAATCAATAATATCGATATAGCGATAATAAGAAAGCCATAATTTTATCATATAAACAACAAAGAAAGACACACTGATAAGAATGATTTCTAAAATGGAACGATGAGAAAAATCATCAATAGCGATTTGATAATATAAAGAAAAAAGTAATGTCAAAAAAGAAACACAGACAGTTTTTAAAACGATCTTTAAAATTTCTTTTTGATATTGTTGAAGATGTTGTTTAATAAATAATGAAAAAGGAAAGGATTGCATCTGTGCGATAGGATGACCCACATGCTCAATCATGATCACAATTCCAGTGAATTGTTCATGAAAAGCCTCATACGACATTTCCACAATTCCTTGAGCAGGATCGCCAATTAAAAAATAACGCTCTGTCATCTTATAAACAACAACATAATGATAAACATGATCTTGTTGAAAATGAACAATGGCAGGAACTTTCAAGCTATCATAAAGGTTTTTAAATTCACATTGATAGGCTTTTGCTTCAATGTGATAATATTTTAATGCATTAAGCAAGCCAAACACAGTAATTCCATCTTTTGTCAAACGACATCTTTTCTTTATATTCTTTATTTCATCATCAAAATGATAATAGTTTAAAATCATTTTGATACAGTAAGCACCACAACTATTTTCACTATCTTGTAAAAATTTGGGATATTTTGCCATAATGATCACCTCTTTAAATCTATATATGACAAAAATATCCATTTTTCTTCAAAAAAAAGGAAATTCTTATAGAATTTCCTGAATTGCACTTTCCAAGATATGAATCATTTGATCAACATCTTTTTCTTCAATAATAAAAGGAGGTAACATTCTTACCACATGAGGTCCTGCTGTGACAACGATCAATCCTTTATCTAAACATGATTTAACAATGTCTTTAACCGGTCTATCAAATTCTAAACCAATCATTAAACCAAGACCTCTTCTTTCTTTGATACATGGATAACGATCTTTAAGTTCATCTAATTTTTCAATGACATATTCACTGATTTCCTGAACATGGCTTAGCAAGTTCTTTTCTTCAATAATTTGAAAAACTGTGCGACATGCATTCCCTGCCATTGGATTCCCTCCATAAGTCGATCCATGATCTCCAGGTTGCATCGCACTCGCAAATTTTTCGTTAGCAACAAAAGCTCCCATTGGGAATCCAGCTCCTATTCCTTTAGCCATACATAAAATATCAGGCATGATATCATATTGGAAATAAGTCATGATCGTTCCTGTTCTTCCCATACCACATTGAACTTCATCTAAGATAAGCGCGATATCATGTTCATTACAGAGTTGTCTTAATCCTTGTAAAAAATCCTTTGTACAAACATGAACACCACCTTCTCCCTGAACGGGTTCAACAATGATAGCAGCTGTTTTGTCATTAATTAAGCTCTTGACACTATCTAAATCGTTAAGTGTTGCATATTGAACCTCTTCAATTAATGGTCCAAATGCTTTTTGATAATTCGGATTTCCTGTTAATTTCACAGAACCTGTCGTTCTTCCATGAAAAGAATGATGAAAAGAAATCACTTCACTATCTGCTTTGCCATGTTTTAAATAATAATATTTTCTTGCTAATTTCAATGCACCTTCTGTTGATTCAGCCCCTGAATTTGTGAAAAAAACTTTATCTAATTTTGTTGCTTTTTTTATACAATTAGCTGCCTCAATTGTTTCTACAGTATTAAAATAGTTAGAAATATGCATTAAACGATGCATTTGTTTTTCCATTGAAGCAACATATTCTGGATAGTTATAACCTAAAGAATTCACTCCTATTCCTGAAAAGAAATCTAAGTACTCTTTATGATTGACATCATAAAGATGAACACCTTCTCCATGATCAAAAGTGACATCAAATCTTCCATAAGCATGCATTAATGCATCTAATGATTGTTCATAATAGTTCATTTTTAGTCCCCCAATTCTGTATTTAAAGCCAATCGATAATATACATCTACTGCCTTTAATAAAACATTTTCATGAAATTGAAATGTTGGTGTATGTAATCCATTATCATATTGCTGACACCTTGTCCCAACAAAGAAGAAAACACCTGGTACAACTTTTTGATAATGAGAAAAATCTTCAGCTAACATAACCGGTTCTTCTAATTCTTCAAAATGATCAGCTGCTGCAATCTTTAATTGTTGGTATAAATTTTTGTCATTAATAACAGGTGGATTAAATGATTGACAAGAAAAATCAATTTGACAACCATAAGCTTTCTCCATTGCTTCATTGAATCCTTGCATTGCTTCAACGATCCTTTGAAAGACACTTTCACTATAAGTTCGTACAGTCCCATGAAAAGATGTTGTATCAGCAACAATATTTCTGACCGTTCCACCTGCTATCGTTCCTACATGAATCACTGCACTTTCCATTGGTGAAATAATTCGCGAAAGTATACTTTGATACAAACTAATCAATTCACTTGCAATAATAATTGTATCAATACCTTCATGATACTTTCCGGCATGTGCACTTTTGCCATGGATTGTCACATCCAATTCACCACTTTGAGCCATCAATGGTCCTTGACGACACGCAATCTTCCCTTCAGCAACATCTGGAAACATATGTAAACCAAATATCCCTTTAACATTATACTGTTCAAAAATACCTGTATCAATCATTATTTTTGAACCATTTGATATTTCTTCACCTGGCTGAAAGATTAATAAGATATTATGCTTTAAATCCTTGACATCTTTTAAACGATAAGCCAACCCTAAAAGAGCAGCCATATGACCATCATGGCCACAAGCATGCATTAAACCTTGATGTTGACTGACGAAATCTTCTTCATTAGCCTCTTCAATTTCTAGAGCATCTATATCACTTCGAAATGCGAGTGTCTTATCTTGTTGAAAATCCAAATAAACAACAATACCAGTTTTCGTCACAAAAGAAGGATGATATCCCATCTTTTCTAATTCCTGAAATAAATACTGTGATGTTTGGTATTCTTGAAAACCAATTTCCGGAATCTGATGCAAATGTCTACGCCATGTTATGATTTTCTCTAATAAATCGTTATTCATAATTGCTCCTATAATTGACGCAAATCATCCATCAATTGTGTTTTATCAATTGTTTTCTCATCTTTTTGTTCCTTAACAATTCTTGCTGGATTACCAACAACAACTGCACCAGCAGGAACATCATGAGTCACAATACTTCCTGCTCCTACGACAGCCCCTTGACCGATATGAACCCCTTCAATAACGACTGCATTGGCGCCAATTAAAACATCATCTTCTACAATGACCGGTGTTGCACTAGGTGGTTCAATAACACCTGCTAACACGGCCCCCGCTCCAATATGGCAACGTTTTCCGACTTCAGCACGTCCCCCTAAGACAGCTCCCATATCAATCATTGATCCTTCGCCAATCTTCGCACCAATATTAATGACTGCACCCATCATGATGACTGCATTATCACCAATACTCACATGTTCTCTAATAAAACATCCCGGTTCAATTCTAGCATTAATGTTTTTTAAATCTAATAAAGGAATAGCACTATTTCTACGATCTTGTTCTAAATAAGAATCATGAATCAATTCTTTATTATCTTCCATATAAGCACTGATTGCTTCAACATCACCGATAGCGATTTTAAAATGACTATCACCAAATAAATGAAATTCTTCAGTTTCAGGCAAATTCTCACCTTTTAGATAAACTTTAACAGGTGTCTGTTTTTTTGCTTCACCTATATATTTAATAATTTCTTCTGCACTCTTTAACATAATTACACTCCCTCTATCTTGATTACTCCTTCAAATACAGTTGTTGCTGGTCCAGTCATAAAAATATGTCCATCCTTTAACTCTATTTCCAATTTTCCACCTAACAATTCAACTGTTGCTTTTTCTTTACAATATCCATTTAAATAGCTAGCATACATAACGGCACACGCTCCTGTTCCACATGCCATAGTTTCACCACTACCACGTTCCCAAACTCTCATTTTTAAATAGTGATCATTAACCACTTCCACAAATTCTGTATTGACAGATTGAGGAAACATATAATGATTTTCAAAAATCTTTCCTATTTTTTCAATATCAAAATGAAGACTATCAACATATGTTACAACATGAGGATTTCCCATTGAAACAGCAGTTAAGCGATATTCTTTTTGACCAATATAAACAGATTCATTGATCATCGTTTCTTTTTCATACTTCACCGGTATTAATGAACATTGGATGATAGGTTCTTGCATATCTACTTTTGCACCAATAACATCTTCACCATCAAAAATCAATTCAACAATTCTCAAACCTGCTTTTGTTTCAATATTGAGAACTTTTTTATCTGTTAAATGATGATCATAACAAAATTTTGCAAAACAACGTATACCATTACCACACATCATTCCTTCACTACCATCAAGATTAAACATTCTCATTTTAAAATCATACTTTTCAGATTCTAAAATGACAATGATGCCATCTCCACCTATTCCAAAATGACGATCAGATACCTTTGTTATAAATTCTTTATCTAATGGAACATGTTGATGTATTCCATCTATATAAATATAGTCATTACCAATACCTTCCATTTTTGTAAAATGTAGCTCCATTGATATCCCTCCTCATTGTTTACAAAATTTTACCAAAACAATAATTTATTTTCAATGTAAAAAACTCATCTTAACATAATTTCTTTAATTTTCTTATCTAATTCACGTAAAAAAGACTTATTCAGTTCATAAAAGATGATTATATTATATCCAGAAAGAATAATAATTCTTTCAACGAAGTATAATTTTTCATAAATTTCCCTTCCCTTATTTGTATATGAATCATACTTCAAAAAAAAGGACTATTTTCAAGTCCTTTTTATTCTATGCTATCTTTATAATCTAAATATTCATCATATGTTGATAATCTATCAATCACGCCATCTTTATTGAATTCAATAATTCTATTGGCAATCGTTTGTACAAATTGATGATCATGACATGTAAATAAAATATTTTCTTTAAACGCGATTAATCCTTGGTTAAGCGCTTGGATAGACTCCAAATCCAAATGATTAGTTGGCTCATCAAAAAGTAAAACATTCGCATCTTCCATCATCATTTTTGCTAACATACATCTTACTTTTTCACCACCAGATAAAACATTGGCTTTTTTCAAAGCTTCTTCTCCAGAAAATAACATTC
Organism: uncultured Erysipelotrichaceae bacterium; assembly: GCA_945981915.1. Classification (GTDB taxonomy): domain Bacteria; phylum Bacillota_I; class Bacilli_A; order Erysipelotrichales; family Coprobacillaceae; genus Faecalibacillus. The sequence goes on along the minus strand of CAMFRJ010000030.1, from coordinate 3,028 downwards.
TTCCCAGCCAACCTCTAAGATCCTGTTCGTAAACATTTCCATCTGTAAATTGTCTTAACCAATCAACAAGTGTTAATTCACAATCATTAAAATAAGCAGAATTATCTTTTGGAAAATAAGATTTTGATGTCGTAATTCCCCATTTAAATTCACCTTCATAATCATCGTCTTCTCCCATAACGATCTTAAAAAAAGCTTCTGTGGCTTTATCATCTCCAACAAATGCCACCTTATCTTTAGGTTGAATAGAAAAAGAAACATTATTGATTAACTTCACTCCATCAACAATCTTTGTCAATCCTTCAACATCTAAAACAATATTTCCAACTTCTCTTGCAGGTTTAAAACCAATAAAAGGATATCTTCTAAGAGAAGGTTTCATATCAACCATTTCTAAGTTATCTAACAATTTTTTTCGAGATGTCGCCTGTTTAGCTTTAGAAGCATTCGCTGAGAATCTCGCAATAAATTCTTCTAATTCTTTCTTCTTTGCCTCTGCTTTTTTATTTTGATCTTTTGCTTGTTGCAATTGCATCTGACTATATTCATACCAGAAATCATAATTTCCTACATATAATTGGATACGACTATAATCAATATCAGCGATATGTGTACATACCTTATTTAAGAAATGACGGTCATGGCTAACAACAATAACTGTGTTTTTGAAATTCAATAAGAAGTTTTCTAACCAACGAACACTTTTTAAATCTAAATGGTTAGTCGGTTCATCCAATAATAAAATGTCAGGATCACCAAATAAAGCCTGTGCTAATAAAACTTTCACTTTTTGATTTCCATCTAAATCTTTCATATAAAGATCATGATATTCACTTGTGACACCTAAACCATTTAATAAAGTTTCTGCATCAGCTTCAGCATTCCAACCATCCATATCAGCAAATTCACCTTCTAATTCTCCTAGAAGGATACCATCTTCATCATTAAAATCTTCTTTTGCATATAACTTTTCTTTTTCTAACATGATTTCATATAATCTTTTATTACCCATGATAACAGTTTCAACAACTTTGTTTTCATCATAAGCAAAATGATCTTGTTTTAAAACAGATAATCTTTTATGAGGTTCAATAATAACTTCACCTTTATTCGGCTCAATCTCCCCTGATAATATTTTTAAAAACGTAGATTTTCCAGCACCATTAGCTCCAATAATTCCATAACAATTTCCTTCTGTAAACTTTACTGAAACATTTTCAAATAAAGCTCTATCTCCATATCTTAAAGAGACATTTTGTGTTGATATCATCGTAATTTCTCCTTTTTCATAATCGTTTCACTATTATGCCATAAAACAATAGGAAAGGCAAATATGAAAAGTTAAGAATTTTTTAAGAAAACATTCATGATTATTTAAAACAATCTTATTCTTTTCTCGATACAATCAATTTAAAGAAAAAAAGGAGAATCAACTATGAAAAAAATAAAACATCTTCATCCTGCCTATCGCTTATTTATCATATTAATGATTGGATTTGTGATCTTTTTCTTCACCTGTTACCAGTGCTTTGTTCAATCTAGAAGCAATATCATCAATCACGATATAAAAAACAATGATAGTGAAACTATCAAAGCTGATCATTATGAAATGACACTACATCTTGATAGTAAAACTCATCAACTCTATGGAACAGTTAATCTTACGATAACAAATCAGACAAAACAAAAGATATCGTCTCTTTATCTAAGAAATTATGCTTGTGCTATCACTGGAAAAAAATCTATTCAATCTATCTATCAAAATAAAAAACAATTAAGTTTTCATGAATTTGGTGCACCAAGCGTTTTGGACAAAGCGAATATAAAAAATAAGATGAAGTCAAAAGATATCGCATCTATTATAAAGATTCAATTAGATAACAGACTATCACCAAAGAAAACGATGACATTATCCATTCAATATCAAATCGATATACCAAAAAGAAAAGATAGATTTGGTTATACAAAAATCAACAACCAATATATGTATCAGTTGTCTTATTGTTTTATACAATTATCGCCATTTATTAATGGTCAATGGGATAATCCTCCATATATAGACCATGCAGAACCAGATTTCAATCAAATATCAAATTATTCTATTGATATGACCATTCCTGATGGCTATATTCTTGTATCAAGTGGCCATGAAACTTATAAAGGAGATCATTTATATCATATCGAAGCGAAGCAAGTCAGAAATATCGCTATGATTGTTTCAAATCATCTCAAAAAAGAAACTATCAATTTTCATCATTGTCAAATCAATCACTACTATCCTGTATATGACAATATGCAAGATTATAGTCAATATATTTTAGATAGTGCTCAAGAAACTATGGCATTTAATACTCAACACTTTGGACAATATCCCTATCAACAATTAGACATTGTCAGTTGCTATTATGATAGTGCTATGGAATATTCAGGAATGATTTTTTTAGGTCTACCTGATATTCAAAACTTAAATCATCTTGATCAAACATCATACAGTTCACTTACCCAAACAGTCGCCCATGAGGTTTCTCATCAATGGTTTTGTATTGCTTTAGGAAATGATCAATATAATGAACCTTGGCTTGATGAAGGATTTGCTGAATACATTGAAGATATTCTTTTTCCTTTAAATTCCAAAGTCTATCAAAAAGCTATCAAAGATGATAAGCAAAGATTAAAAATTGATATTGATGATATTCAAAAAGAACAATTTCAACAAAAACTGCAACAAATGATCAAACAAAAACAAAATCAACATTATATCAATGAACCATATCATCAATACATCAAATATGAAAAACCAGATGGACTCGATCATAAAATCATGATAACAGATGACTATTCGAATTATGTTTATACTCAAGGCAGTTATTTATTATATGAATTATCACAAGCTATGAAAGAAAACATATTTTATCAGATGATGCAAGATTATTATCAAACTTATTATCTTAAAGAAGTAACAACAGCTGATTTTATCAATAAAGTCTATCAATATGATTGCTCTCCAAAAATACATCATATAATAAAT
>CAMFRJ010000029.1 GCA_945981915.1 uncultured Erysipelotrichaceae bacterium | reverse complement strand
AAACAATAACAAAGTCAAATTGAGTGCTGGCGATCATGCTATAAAAGTCGTAGACTCTGTAGGTAATGTATCAGATGTCGTAGAACTGAAAGATATGTGGAATTCTGAATCTGGTATTATTGCTGTAGATGGAGATAAACCTATTATAGATTGTACAAAACCTGATGGGAATGTAAAAGGTTGGTATTCAAAGGATGTAACCTTTAAGGCTAGTGTAAGTGATAACTTGGGTATAAATAGTGCTACAATGACTATCAATGGTGTAGAGGTTGATTCTTTAGACGTCTCTAAGCTTATACTATCAGGGAATCTTTCAGGAAGCACAGCGGGTATCTCTCCTAAGGAAGATGGTTCTTATGATATTAAAATTGTTGTAAGCGATCATGCAGGAAATACTAGTGAGTGGAGTGATATCATATATATTGATAAAAAAGCGTCTTCCGAATATTCAACAAACACTGGAGATAATAGTCAGATAGTGTTGTGGATAGCACTTCTCTTTGTCAGTGGAGGTATACTGATCTTCTACAAAAAGAAAAAATATAACAAATCATAAAAACAATAATTTAAACTCCTCTTAGAGGAGTTTTTTGTATTGGGATATCATCTTTGATGGAAGTGTGTGCTTTGTAGAATTGGGTGAAATGAATAGAGTGATTTGCTATACATGAATACGAATCAACTGAAGTATGATGGTTTAGGATATTTGAGATGGATATTGTTGAAAAAGATGTTTTTATGAAATAAGTGATAAAGAGATAAAAGTGTTTGATATATCAAGGATATGAAAAACGAGAAATAATTTGCTAATAAACGATGAAATCATTATAATAAGGTCAAGATGGAAAAGAGGGGGTTTACATTATGGAAAAAAGAATTACAGGACATACCGAATTGTTAGGTTTAATTGCAACACCAATTAGACATTCTAAATCACCGACCATGCATAATGCGGCTTGTCAGGAATTAGGTTTAGATTATGCTTATTTGGCTTTTGATATCCAACCGGAACAATTAGAAGATGCTGTCAAAGGATTAAAAGCACTGAATGTCAGAGGATGGAATGTTTCAATGCCTTATAAAACAACTATTGGACAATATTTAGATCGTATCTCACCAATTGCACAAATGTGTGGAGCCATCAATACAGTCATTAATGATCAAGGAGTCTTAACGGGAACAATTACTGATGGAACAGGATATATGGAATCGTTAAAGGATCAAGGTATTGATATCATTGGCAAGAAAATGACGATTGTTGGTGCTGGCGGAGCAGCAACTGCTATTGTTATGCAAGCTGCAATGGATGGTGTTAAAGAAATATCTATCTTTAATAGAAAAGATCCATCATGGCAGCGTGCACAGCTTAATGTTTCTATTATCAATGAGCAAACAGATTGCCATGCACAGCTTTTTGATTTAGATGATACTGATGCTTTGCGTCAGGAAATCAATTCATCAGCAATTTTCACGAATGCCACAAATGTCGGAATGGGAAATTTTGTTGGGAAGATGGTCTTGCCTGATACGAGTTATTTAAGAAAAGATCTTATTGTTTCAGATGTTATCTATATGCCAGAAAAAACAAAATTATTAGAAGAAGCAGAAAAAATGGGATGCCAGACTATCAATGGATTAGGAATGATGTTATTTCAGGGGGCTGCCTCATTTCGATTATGGACAGGAAAAGACATGCCTATTGATGTTGTCAAAAAGGCATTAAATTTTTAGGAAACAAAAATGATTAAACAAATTATCAAGGATCATTTCTTTTTAAGTCAAAAATCAACAGCTGTATCTCAAGATGATCTCTATATCAAAGATGATCTTTTAGATACGATCAAAGCGCATCAAGATAACTGTGTTGGTATGGCTGCTAATATGATTGGTTATCTCAAAAGAATGATCGTTGTTTTAGAAAATGACCATTATTTGATTTTAGTGAATCCTGTTATTATGAAATACTCTGGAAAAGAATATCAAACATTTGAAAGTTGTTTATCACACGAAGGTGAAAAAGAAACAAAAAGATATCCAAAAATAAAAGTTGCTTATTATGATCAACAGATGAAAAAGAAAATCAAAACGTTTGATGGTTTAACTGCTCAAATTGTCCAACATGAAATGGATCATTTAGATGGTATCTTGATTTAGCTTGGTTGAGTGGAGAACAAAAGAGAATATGAAAAAAGAGATGATCAATGTATTGAAGTTTACCTTCTCATCATTATCTTCTTATATAGGAGAACTGTTGATTTTTGTGTTTTTGATCACATGGTTAAAACCCCTTATGGGACATTTTTCAATTATTATAGCAACCGTTATTGGAAGAACCTGTTCCTCTATTTATTGTTATTACTTTAATTCAAGATTGATCTTTGAATCAAAAGAAGCTTCGCCTATGGGGTATTATATTTTGATTGTTGTACAAATGTTATTAAGTGCAGTTTTGGTTTATTTGCTTTCACATATGATATTGATCAAAGAAACTTATATGAAGATGTTTGTTGATACAATATTATTTGTGATCAGTTATTTTATTCAAAAAAAATATATTTTTCATTCATAGAAACGAATTTTTCGTTTCTTTTTCATTTTTAGCACTTAAGTGTTGACAGTGCTAAAATTTGATATATAATATAATTAGCACTTGGGATAAAAGAGTGCTAAAGGAGTGATAATCATGGATTTTGAACATTTTACAACAAAAATGCAAGAAGCTATTTCAAAAGCAAGTCAATTGGCATTGACTGACAAGAATCAAGTTGTCGATATTGAACATCTCTTGTATGTCTTGTTGAACGATGGTAGTGGTATTTTTCCAAGAGTATTATCAAAATTAGGAAAAGAAACTCACACTTTCATCACATATTTAGAGAGTCGGTTGAAACAAAAACCAAAACTAGATCATGTTGATATGAATAGTATGAGAATGAGCTATGGTTTGAATGATTTGCTTTCAAAAGCAAATATTCAAATGACAGAAATGAAAGATGAGTATTTATCTGTTGAACATGTTATTCTTGCTTTGTTTGAAATGAATGAAAACTGGCTTAAAGAATTACTTAATCAATTACAGTTAAATAAGAAGGATACAAAAAAAGCAATATTAGAAATGCGAGGTGATCATATGGTGAACAATCCTAATCCTGAAAATACTTATGAAGTATTAGAAAAATATGGGCGAGATTTGACAAAAGATGTGAAAGATGGAAAATTAGATCCTGTTATTGGGCGTGATGATGAAATTAGACGTGTCATTCAGATCTTATCAAGAAAAACAAAAAATAATCCGATCTTAATTGGTGAACCAGGTGTTGGGAAAACAGCGATCGTTGAAGGTTTAGCTTGGCGTATCTTTAAAAACGATGTCCCTATCTCTTTACAAAATAAAACACTGTATGAATTAGATTTAGGAGCATTGGTTGCTGGTGCGAAATATCGTGGAGAATTTGAAGAAAGATTAAAAGCAGTTTTAGGTGAAATCAAAAAAGCTGATGGGAATATTATCTTATTTATCGATGAAATTCATCAATTAGTAGGTGCTGGAAAAACTGATGGCGCTATGGATGCAGCCAATTTATTAAAACCGATGTTAGCACGTGGTGAATTACATTGTATTGGGGCAACGACATTAGATGAATATAGACAATATGTTGAAAAAGATGCTGCGTTAGAAAGACGTTTCCAAAAAGTACAGGTTGATGAACCTGATGTTGATGATAGTATTGCTATCTTACGTGGTCTTAAAGATTCTTTTGAAAGACATCATGGAGTTCAAATTACTGATAGTGCAATCATTGGTGCTGTCAATTTATCTCAAAGATATATTACAGATCGATTCTTACCTGATAAAGCCATTGATTTAATTGATGAAGCATGTGCTTCAATTCGTATGGAAATAGATTCGTTACCTGAAGAATTAGATGATATTACACGTGATAAGAATCGTTTAGAAATGGAAAGAATTTCTATCGAAAAAGAAGATAGTAACGAAGATAATGAAAAACGTTTGAATGAAATTAAAGAAAAGATTGCTTCTTTAACGGAAAGAGAAACAGCTTTACGTGCAAAATGGAAAGAAGAAAAAACATCATTAGACCATATTAAAGAATTAAAGAATGAAAAGATGAGATTGGAAGCTTTACAAGAAAAATATCAAAACGATGGTGATTTAGAAAAAGCTTCTCGAATCAAATATGAATCATTACCAAAAGTCACACAAGAAATTGAACAGTTACAGGCAAAAGAAGTAGAAAGTCCATTACTTCAAGAAAAAGTGACAGTAGATAGTGTATCAGAAGTGATTGCCAGATGGACTGGCATTCCAATGAATAAATTGATGGAATCTGAAAGAGAAAAACTTTTGGCTCTAGATGATACTTTAAAACTAAGAGTCATCGGTCAAGATGATGCTATTTCTAAAGTCACAGATGCGATCTTAAGAAGTCGTGCAGGTATTAATGATGAAGATAAACCAATTGGTTCATTTCTATTCTTAGGTCCTACTGGTGTTGGTAAAACAGAAGTGGCCAAGGCTTTAGCTGAACAATTATTTGATTCAGAAAGAAATATTGTTCGTATTGATATGTCTGAATACATGGAAAAATTCAGTGTGTCTCGTTTGGTAGGTGCGCCTCCAGGTTATGTTGGTTATGAAGAAGGGGGACAATTATCAGAAGCAGTCAGAAGACATCCTTATAGTATTGTCTTATTAGATGAAATTGAAAAAGCACATCCAGATGTTTTCAATATCTTATTACAAGTGTTAGATGATGGTCGTATTACTGATAGCAAAGGAAATACGGTTAGCTTTAAAAATACAATTATTATTATGACAAGTAATATGGGTTCTGAATTCTTATTAGAAGGAAATACACCAGAACATCAAAAAGAAGTCATGAATCAATTGAAGATGCATTTTAAACCAGAATTTTTAAATCGTATAGATGAAATTGTCATGTTTAATTCATTAGATCATCGCGTTGTTAAAAAGATCATTGATAAGTTTATCCATCAATTGGTTGATCGATTATCAGATAAAAAGATTTCTATTGAATTAACAGAATCTGCATATCAAGCTATTGAAGATGAAGGATTTGATCCAATCTATGGAGCACGACCTTTAAAGAGATTTATTCAATCACAAATTGAAACAAAACTTGCAAAAGAAATGATCAAAGGCCATATTTCAACAGGTGACCATATCATTGTTGATTATGAACAAGATTTTATTTTAAGAAGCTAATTTGTTAGCTTCTTTTTTTATGGAAGAAACATTGACAACTTCTTTTAAAAAAAGTTAAACTATTTATAGAGTAGTTTTAATGAGAGAAGGTATTATTTTGGTTAAAAGAATTATGTCTATGACATTAGAACAACTTAAGACACTCATTTTTGAATTAGATGATTGTATGGATGACTATCTTTACGTTTATGATATTCCAGATGATGTCTACTGTATTTCACCACATGCTTTAGAACGTTTTTCTATTCCTCAATCACAATTTCAAGATGTTTTAAAGACACATCAAGATTTTGTATATCATCATGATCTACAAATGTTACAAGATGATCTTTCACAAATGATTGATGGAAAGAAAGATTATCATAATTTACAATATCGTTGGTTAGATAAAACAGGGAAGCCTATTTGGATCAATTGTCGTGGTCGTATTTTTTATAATGATCATCATCAACCACATTATTTAATTGGATGTATCAATGAAATTGGAAAAAAACAAAAAGCGGATAATGCGAGTGGTTTATTAAATGAGTTTACTTTAAAAAATGTTTTTTCTCATTATTATACACAAATTCATAAAGGATTTATGCTACGATTAGGAATAGATGATTTTAAAGAAATCAATGAAAATAAAGGAATGGATTATGGAGATATTATCTTAGAAGAAACAGCAAAATGCATTAAGAAAGTGATCCATGATCATCAAAGATTATATAAAATAGTTGCCGATGAATTTGCGGTCGTTGATTTTGAATCACCTTTAGATGAAGCAATAGAATTATATCATCAAATCAGATGTCAATTAACAGAATTTATTGAAAGCAGAAATTATGAAAGTTTCTTTACTGTTTCAGGTGGTATTGTTGCTTTAGATAATCAACATGATTATTTAGAAATTATGAGGTGGTCTGAATTTGCCTTGAATCAGGCAAAAGAAAACGGAAAGAATCAGTATGCAATCTTTGATATGAATGCTTATAATGATTTCCAAAAGAAAAGAGAATTATTAAAAGAATTGTATCAGTCTGTTAACAATCATATGGCTGGATTTGCTGTCTATTATCAGCCAGTGATTGATATGAAGGACCAAAGTATCCATGGAGTAGAAGCCCTGTTACGTTTTCAAAGTGAACGTTTTCAAAATGTCTCACCTATAGAATTTATTCCTCTTTTAGAAAAGAGTGGGTTGATTATTCCAGTGGGGAAATGGGTATTAGATCAGTCTGCTAAAATGTATAATTTTGTGAAAGATCAATTACCTGATCTCAAGATTCAAGTGAATCTTTCTTATATACAGGTATTAAAAAGCAATGTTTTACAAGAAATGAAAAATGTCATCAAAAACAATTGCTTACCTGATGGTCATATTAGTGTTGAGTTGACAGAGAGTGGTTTTATTGAATCGGATAGACAGTTTATGAAATTTTGTGAAGGTCTTAAAAAGAATGAAATCATGCTTTTATTAGATGATTTTGGAACAGGCTATTCTAATTTCCAATATCTTTATAATTTACGACCACACACCATTAAGATTGATCGAAGTATGACTCAAAAGGCTCTTAAAAATGATTATGAAAAGATGTTATTAAAACATATGATTGAGATGGCTCATAGTGTGCATTCTAAAATTTGTATAGAAGGAATAGAAACAAAAGAAGAGCTTCAACAAATTATGGAAATGCAATCTGATTACATACAAGGATTTTATTTTGGCAGACCAATGCCATTAAAAGACTTTATCAAAATATCGAAAAGGTTTTCTTGAAAACCTTTTTTTGCATAAATGAAATAAAAGACGTGTATAGTAAATGTATGATCAAGAAATTAAAAGAAAAGTATTTTAGTCATGAAGGCGCTTTATTTCGTTATGCTCTAAGCTATTGTTTGTTGATGGCACTTTTGCCAACAGTCATGATGTTTTTTGTGTTTTATCATGATTTATCATTTGTTGTCTCTTTTTTATATCAGTTTATTCCACAAGCGTTTTTAAATGAATATTTACAATACTTATCTACCTATCAAAATAATAATATCATTTCACTTATTGTCACCTTTTTAGTAGCGAATTATATTGCAAGTAAGGTTTTTTATTCATTTATGTTGTTGTCAATGAAAGATGAAGATGATCATCTTTCATTGATCATGATTAGAATCAGATCATTTTTTGCTTATTTCTTTTTTGTCATATGCTTGTTGGGAATCTTTGTCTTATTTCAGTTATTTCAATTGACCTCTTTAACAGCTATTTTATTATTTATTGTTTTTTATTTGTTTTATCATCTTTTAAATCATAAAAAGAAAAAGTGGACGTATGGGATTGTTGGTGCTTTGTTTGTCAGTTTATCATTGATAGTCATGGGATATCTTTTTTTATGGTATGTTGATCATTTTACTTCTTATGAAAAACTTTATGGATCATTTGCGATGTTAGTTGTTGTCTATTTATCTATGTATATGATTTCATGTATTATATATTTTGGATATTGTCTCAATATTATTTTGGATAGTCTTCATCAAGACATTTTTTAAGCCATTTTTATAAATGAAAATGGTTTTTCTTTATGTATAAAAAAAATATGATAAAATGTAGAAACGAGAGGGAGAAAATTATGCAAAAATATTTTATCGATCATGAATTACAATTACATCAAAGTTTCATCATAGATGCTATGGATCATCATCATATGAAAAATGTCATGAGAAATAAAAATGGTGATCATATTGTATGTATTGATACAAGTCATATCCAATATTTATGTATTATTGAAGATATCTTACAAGGAATGATTCAACCGGTAGAAAAATTAGATATTCATAATGAATTAGATATTGACGTGACTTTGATCTATGCTTTGCCTAAAGGTGATAAATTTGAATTGGTCTTGCAAAAAGCCTGTGAACTAGGAGTGAGCCATATTATTCCATTACAGTCTAAACGCTGTGTTGTGAAAATGACAAAAGAAAAATTTGATAAAAAGCTTTCTCGTTATCAAAAAATATTAAAAGAAGCGAGTGAACAATCAGGAAGAAATTGTATTCCTGATATTCATTCAGTCATTACATTAAAAGAAATTGAAAACTATTTACAAGATTATAATCTTGTTGCCTATGAAGAAACAGCCAAAGCTCAACAACATGGACAGCTCTATGAGACTTTATCTCAGTTGAAATCGGGAGATCATTTGGTTATTATAGTAGGTTGTGAGGGCGGATTTGATGAATTGGAAATTGAAGAATTAAAACGAATGGGTGTCAAATGTTGTTCTTTAGGGAAAAGAATATTACGCAGTGAAACTGCGCCACTTTATTTGTTAAGTGTTATTGGATATTCTAGAGAGGTCGTTCAATGTTAAGATATTTAAAAAAATATGGTTATCATTTGTCTGTTTCAAAAAGTCAATTGTATAAAAATATCATGAAGAGACAAGATATCATTAAAGAAGAAGGGTTTGATCTTCATATCAAGTCAGAGGAAGAGTTGTTGAAATATGAAATTATTTTAAATGGTATTATCAATAAGCAACAGATAGAGCAATCATATTATGACCTATATTTGGAAGAACAAGATGCTTTGCAGTATTTAAATTATGAAGAAAAACAGAGATTTTTTAATGGTGTTATTGAAAATAAAGTCAAAACAATGATTCATTTTCAAAATATTTATATTCCTTATTTAGAAGAGTTCATTAATGACAGATATCTTCATCAATATTTGATGTTAACTTTAAAGCAACACCAAAAATATGTCAAAGAATATCCTAGACATTTGGATCAACCTTTTGAGTTATATGGATATAAGCCAATGATTGGTGCTTTTTCATCATTGGTGCCACTAGGAAAAGATGATCAAGATTATTATTTTTATCATGATGAATTTCAAAGAGTCTTTCTTTTCAATATTCATGAATATAAAATTGATGATGAAATCTATCTCACTGATAAATACTGTCAAAGTCAGATTGAAACAGAGAAAGTCTATCAATTGATTGAATTATATTGTCAAGATGAAAAAGCTTTTCTTGATAGACTCTATCAGGA
>CAMFRJ010000028.1 GCA_945981915.1 uncultured Erysipelotrichaceae bacterium | reverse complement strand
AGCGTATGGATTATATCAATCATATGTCAAAAATAATGAAACTATATGAATATAAGCTATTACCAGTAATGCAAAAATATGATTTGTTGAAAATAGAAATAGATGTTTTATTGTTTTTGAATAATAATCCTCAATATGATAAAGCAAAAGACATTGTTGAAAAAAGGGGAATTGCAAAATCTCATGTATCTAAAGCAATCGATCTTTTATATAAAAAAGGATATCTTGATATTCAAGTGGATCAAAAAGATAAAAGAATAAATCATCTGATTATTTTAGAACAAGCAAAACCAATCATTCACGATGGTTTAGCTTGTCAAAAAAATTTTTATGATGTATTTTTTAAAAATATGACAGAAGAGGAAATGACAGTATTGAAAATTATTTTTAAAAAAATGAATGATAATGTGAGGGAGGAACTTCGATGTATGCATTAATGATCTATGCGATTGCAGGGTTAGGTGCCGGAATCGGAACAGGATTAGCTGGGCTCTCTGCAGCATCAGTGATTTCACCGATGTTGATCTGTTTTTTAAATTTTAATCCTTATCATGCAGTTGGTATTGCGCTAGCAAGTGATGTATTGGCTTCAGCAGCGAGTGCTTATACATATTATAAAAATGGTAATATTGATATGAAATATGGAAGATACATGTTAATATCAGTACTTTGTATGACGATGGTAGGAAGTTATGTAGCTTCTTTGGTTTCGCAAACGACGATGGGCAACCTTTCTGTTTATATGACGATGTTTTTAGGAATCAAATTTATTGTTAAGCCAGTCATGCAAACAAGTGAGACATTAAATAAAAAAACTGTAAGAGAAAGAATTATTCAGTCTATTTTATGTGGCATGATGATTGGATTTATTTGTGGCTTTATTGGTGCTGGTGGAGGTATGATGATGTTGATGATATTAACGATGGTCATTGGCTATGAATTAAAGATTGCAGTTGGAACAAGTGTCTTTATTATGGCTTTTACAGCTTTAACAGGAGCTGTATCACATTTTATGATTGGAGGTATGCCTCATTTGATTGCGTTAGTGACATGTATTATCTTTACACTCGCTGGTGCTTTGTTAGCAGCGAAGTTTGCGAATAAAGCAGAACCAAAAAAATTGAATCAAGTGACAGGTGTTGTTTTATTTGTTTTAGGTTTGTCTATGCTTATTTTTAAATTGTTATAAGGGTCTTTTCAAATAAGACTCTTTTTTTTATAATAGAACAGGGTGAGGGAAATGAATGTTTTTATTTTCATTATTTTGGTAATGGCTTTTTTAGGTTTGATTGATAAAATATTGAATAATCGTTTAGGGTTATGTGAATCTTTTGATAAAGGAATTGCTTCAATGGGAACACTTGCTTTATCAATGTTGGGTTTTTATTGTATTGTGGTGACATTTGTCAGTCATCATGTAGAAGACATGATTTCATTAGCTCAAACACTTCATATTGATCCTCATATCATGATTGGTTGTTTATTGGCTCCTGATCTAGGAGGTTATTCAATTATTCATACTTTATCAAATCATCAGGGAATGACTGTCTTGGCTGGATTGATTCTCACTTCAACAATAGGGACAGTGATTTCTTTCCAATTGCCATTGTTTTTAACAGCTCTTGATAAAAGAGATATTCAACCATATATTCAAGGATTGATCTATGGAATGGTTGTTGTTCCGCTTATTTTGATTCCTTTGGGGATGTATTTAAAAATTGCTCATATATTGATAGTGTTATTGCCAGTTTATCTGATCTGTCTTGTCATGATCTTAGGTCTATTATTTTTACAAAAACAGACAATGCGATTTTTAACTTGTTTTGGTCAATTTATACGTATTTTGTCGCTTTTGTTTTTTGCGATGGTCATTGTGGTTTGTTATCAAACAGATTGTGGCTGGACGTCTTTACAATTGATACAAGAAGGACTACTCATTGTTTTGAAATGTTCGATGATTGTCACGGGATCAATGATATTGTGTGATCTGATTTTAAAATATTGTTCACCATATATTGATCGTTTGGCTGAGTTTTTAGGAGTTAATCACTATAGTGTCATTGGTTTGTTTTTACAACTGGCGACGAGTGTTGCCATCTTTCCTATTTTTTCTAAAATGGATCGTAAAGGAAAAATGCTCAATGGTGCCTTTAGTGTTTGTGGAGCATATGTTTTAGGTGCCCAATTAGGCTTTGTTGCCAGTGTTGATAGTATGCATGTTACAATCTATATATGTACGAAGTTAGCGGGTGGATTACTGGCGATGTTGTTTACCTACTTCTTTCAAAAAAAGAAGCTATGTAGAAATCATTAGATTTCTCATAGCTTTTTTAAAAATCAAGACCTTTGACAACTTTTCTAAAGAATAGAAAAGAGATAACGACAGAAAATAATTCAGCAATAGGGAAAGAAAACCAAACATAGTTGACTTCTCCTGTTAATGATAATAAATAAGCAACTGGGAGCAAGACAACCAATTGTCTCACCAATGAGATGATCAAACTATAAGTTCCCTTTGAAACAGCTTGAAAAACTGCTGAACAGACAATTGCAAAACCTGCAAAAATAAAATGAATGGCAATAATTCTTAATGCTGGTACACCAATCGATAACATATGTTCACTAGCATTAAAGAAACCAAATAATACAGCTGGAATTGTTTCAAAAACAATAATTCCAATAATCATCATTCCGGTAGCATAGATCATCGCCAATTTGATGACACCTAACATACGATCTTTTTTTCTTGCACCATAATTGTATGAAACAATAGGAATCAGTCCATTGTTTAAACCAAAGACAGGCATAAAGAAGAAACTTTGTAATTTGAAATAAACCCCAAAGACAGCAGCAGCTGTTGACGAAAAACCTGTTAAGATGATATTCATTCCATAAGTCATGATGGAACCAATTGATTGCATGATGATGGAAGGAATAGCTATTTCATAAATTCTTTTCAGAACACTCCATTGTGCTTTAAAGTTCTTTAATGAAATATGTATGTCAGTGTTATAGCGTTGATTGATGTATATTCCCATCATACAAGCAATGATTTGACCAATGACAGTAGCAAGAGCAGCACCGCCTACCCCCATCTTAGGTAAACCGAACATTCCAAAAATCAAAATAGGATCTAGAATGATATTGATGATGGCACCGGTTCCTTGTGTAATCATGGTTTGGACAGTTCTACCTGTGGCCTGTAATAATCTTTCAAAAGTAAACTGACCAAATAGACCAAAAGATAAACCTACAACAATAGTAAAGTATTGAACACCTAGATTTAAGATATCAGGGTTATTGGTTTGTGCTTTGAAAAACACATGTCCACATGTCAGTCCGATGAACGCAAAAACAAGCGACATCACGATCCAAATGATGACAGCGTGATTGGCAATACTGTTGGCACGTTCTTGATTATTTTCTCCAAGACTTCTGGCAAGTAGAGCATTGATCCCGACAGCTGTTCCTCCTGCAAAGGCAATCAGTAAGTTTTGTGCTGGAAAAGCTAATGAAACAGCAGTGAGAGCGTGTTCACTTATTTGTGCAACAAAGATACTATCGACAATGTTGTAACAAGCTTGTACCAACATTGAAATAATGATCGGTAGCGACATTGTGATGAGAAGTTTATTAATGGGCATGACGCCCATTTTGTTTTCTTGTCTATCTAGTCTTTCTTCCATAGATGCCCCCCTTGATAGACTTTAACGATTAAAGAGACAATGTCATCAATGCCCATATCACTATTAATACATAGATCATAATCTTTGACATTGGCCCATGTATTTGTTGTGTAATAGTTATAATAGTTTTTACGTTGTTTATCTCTTTTTTGGACAAATTTCTTTGTGTTTTCATGTTCTTCATGATACTCATTTTCAACACGTTTGACACGTGAATCTAATGGTGCATGAACAAATATTTTTAAAACGTTTGGATAATCTTCTAATATATAATTGGCACAACCATTAACGATAATGCAATCTTCTTGTAAAGCCAAATGTTTAATAATCTTAGATTGTGTTGCATAAACCTGATCGTTAATTGGTAATACTAATGGCCCAGTATTTAAAGAATAGGCAAAACTTGATGTTTTTTCTTGTGCTGCTTTACGAATCGTATCGATATCAATACCTAATTCTCTTGCTGTTGCATCAATCAATTCATTATCATAAAAAGAAATATTTAATGCTTCAGCAACTTTTTTAGCAATAAGTCTTCCTCCTGAACCATATTCTCTTGTAATTGTAATAATTTTATGTGACATAATTCATACCTCCTATATTTTATATGATAACACATTTTTGTTATAACTTATAGAAATAAAATGTTATAATATACCAAGGAGGAAGATTCAATGTGGTATAAAGAAAGTGTTTTTTATCAAGTTTATACTTTAAATTTCTGTGGAGCCCCTCAATATAATGATGGGACAGTCGTTCATAGAATCAAAAGAATAAACGACTTTGTCAATTATTATCAGGAATTAGGGATTAAAGCAATATACTTTAATCCAGTATTTTCAAGTGATAGTCATGGGTATGATACAAGGGATTATCAAAAGATTGATGAAAGGTTAGGGACAAATGATGATTTTAAAGAAGTTTGTCAAAATCTTCATGACCATGGAATAAAAGTAGTATTAGATGGAGTGTTCAATCATGTTGGAAGAGGATTTTTTGCTTTTCAGGATGTGAAAGAACATCGCTATAATAGTCAATATAAAGACTGGTTTAAAATTGATTTTCATGGAAATTCAAATTATGATGATGGATTTTGGTATGAAGGTTGGGAAGGACATTATGAACTTGTCAAATTGAATTTGGAAAATCCAGAAGTTCAACATTATTTATTAGATTGTGTAAGTCAATGGATTCGTGAATTTGATATAGATGGTTTGCGTTTGGATGTGGCTTATAGCTTACCGCGCTGGTTTATGGCAATGCTCAAAGATCATTGTCGAAATATTAAAGATGATTTCTTTTTATTAGGTGAAGTATTAGGTGATAATGCTGGATATATGTTTAGTGAAGGACATTTGGATAGTATTACGGATTATCCAGGATTTAAAGGATTATGGTCTTCTTTTAATTCATTAAATATGTTTGAAATGGCTCATACGATTAAAAGAAGCTATGGTGAAATGTATAAAGGGCAATCATTATTGACATTTGTTGATAATCATGATGTGACAAGAATTGCTTCACAACTGACTGATTTGGATAAATTACCATTAATTTATGGTATGTTATTTTCTCTTCCAGGTATTCCTTGTCTTTATTATGGAAGTGAATGGAGCCAAACAGGAAAGAAAGAACAGGGAAGTGATAATTCACTGAGACCAGAATACGAAAAACCGATGCCAAATGAACTCACAAAATATATTCAAAAGCTTATTTCGTTAAGAAATGAGTATCCTGCTTTACAAATTGGTCGTTATCAAGAACTTGCTTTAACCAATAAGCAATTTGTTTTTGAAAGAACATATGAAGATCAAAGAATCATTATTGCTTTAAATTTAGATGAAGAAGATTATTATTTACATTTTAATGCAAATGCAGGAAGAGCTATAGAACTGATGAGTGGTAAAGAACATGATTTTGGGGGAGGAAGCAAACTTTTACCAAAATCTATACAATATTGGTTAATTAATGATTAAAAGGTGTCTTGACGACACCTTTTGCTATTCAATGACCATAGCGTTTTCAATGGGTAGCAATGGATAATCTTTGTTGATATGATCATAGAAAAGAACACCATCAAAATGATCTAATTCATGCTGTAAACAAACAGATAGAAATCCTCTAGCAACAATTTTGACATTCTTTTTAGATAAAGCATCATAGCCTTCAATTGTTACTTTGGCATGACGGGGAACATAACCCTGTACATCTTCTAATACTGATAGACAAGCTTCTCCTGTTTTTAAATATGACTGTTTTTGAGTATAAGACACAATTTTAGGATTAGCAAGGGCATAATCAGTAGATTTGATGACATTTCCCTCTTCATCGTAATCTAAAACATGAATGGCACACATTCTTTTAGGAATACCAAGCTGAATAGCAGCAATACCTACAGCAGGTCTTAAATCGTATTTTTCTGACAGTTCTTCATCTTGACTAGCAACAAGAAATTCGTGCATTTTCATTAATAGATCATAATTTTCTTGTGACAAAGGAAGTTCGACTTCCTTTGACTTTGTTCTAATTAATTCATTTGTATCATCAATGATATCTTTCATTAATAACATTTTCATCACCTCATATGTGCTTATTATAGCACATTTTGCGATGAATGTAATCATTATGGTCTCATTCTTGAATTGCCACAGATAATTAAGAGTAAGAAAACGACTAAAACAATTGCAAACCAGCTACATCCGCCACTGTTGCAGCCAAAATTACATGGTGAACATGACATTGTATTATATCCGAATCCACCACATCCAGAGCATCCAAAAGGATTAGTCAAACAACTATTGTAGTTACATCCGCAGTTCATTTTTTATCCCTCCTTTTACTATACAATATTCTTCATATTTTTTTTTGCAGGGGTATTTGTCATAATTCGTTTCTTTTTTATCTGTTTTACGTTATAATATCATTCGAAATGAGGTGTTTATATGGAATATAATTATCCATTGGATTATACATGGTCTACAGATGATATATTAGATGTTGTCTCTTTATATAATGCTGTAGAACAGGCATATGAAAAAGGTATCAGTAAAGAAGATTTTTTAACTGCTTATCGTAGATTTAAGACGGTTGTTGGTACGAAAAGTGAAGAAAAACAAATAGATAAGGAATTTGAAGAGGTTTCAGGATATTCTATTTATCGTGTTTTTCAAGCAAGCAAAGATAATGATTGGATCAAACTATAATGAAAAGAAATTTAAAAGCTTTTTTTACAAAAAAAGGAATAGATAAGCCAATCTTTATCTCTGTCCTTGTTCTTGTTTGTTTTGGAATCATCATGATTGGTTCTGCTTCTATCGGTGCAGTTTCCTCTAAAAACAATATGTATGCAGTTAAAAATATGGTCACACAAAGTATTTATGCAGTGTGTGGTCTATTCCTCATGATGGCATTGACAAAAGTTTTTCAGACAAGGATGATTAACTATCGTTCATCAATGATCATGTTTATCATTGGAATCTTGTCAATGTGTACATGTGTATTATGGACAACCAAAGGATCACATGCCTGGATTCATTTGGGACCTTTTACAGTTCAGCCCGCTGAATTTATGAAAGTGGCAATGATCTTGATTTTAGGATATATGTTTACAGAAACGGATTCAGCGTATGTTGTGAAAGGAAAATTTAGAACGGCTGAAATTAAAGCTAAATTTTATAAAGATAAATTATTAAAATGTGTTGGTTTACCAGTTGCTTTGATATTGATTGCTTTTGCCGTAGGTGTTCTTGTACAAAAGGATTTGGGAACATCGATTATTCTAGCAGTCATTTGTTTTACATGTTTTATGTCTACGCCAAGGGATTATTATAAAAAATACAAGAAAATTGTCTGGGTCATTATTTCTATTGCTTTCGTTGTTATTCTTTTATTGATTAGTGTTGTTTTACAAGGATATCAATTAGCACGTATTGATTCATGGTTAAGGCCATTAGAAAATATCTATAAAAGTTCCTGGCAGCTAGTCAACTCATTGATTGCTTTTGCAGGAGGCGGAATATTTGGTCGTGGACCAGGAAATTCTATTCAAAAATTTGATTATATTCCTGAAGCACATAATGATTTTATTGGTGCCATCATTTATGAAGAACTGGGTATTTTTGGTTTGGCTCTTATCATTATCCCGACATCAATTATTATTTTTAGATTATTGAAATATGCGGATGTGATTAAAGATAACAAATCTAGAGTTATCTTGATTGGAATTTCTACTTATTTTTTATTACATCTATTTATTAATCTAGGTGGGGTTTCTGGTTTGATACCAATGACAGGAGTTCCTATTTTATTGATTTCTTCTGGGGGATCATCAACTGTGGCAGCTTTGATTTCTATTGGTATAGCACAGGCTATTATTTCAAAACACAATAAATCTCTTTTAGACACCAATGATTGATCGATAGCATAGATTATACTAGGTGACATTATGGATAACATGAATGATTTTAAATCGTTTTTAAAAACGATACCTAGTATAAAAAAAGATGTGATTGCCAAAAAATATACATGGCAACAAATCTATGAAATCTATACAATGTATGGTGAAGATGATGATTTTTTTAAGCCTTATAAAGTGCACCAGATTGATATGAATGATATTTTAGAAATCATTAAAAATGTTGATTTGGATACATTGGCGGCTTCTTTACAATCAATAGAAAAGATCTTAAATATTGTTTCTACATTGATTGTTAAAAATAATAAGGATGATAAATGGTCATGAATCAAGAAGTGATACAGTATCTTAGAAATCATCCTAAGTGGTATATGACATTATCCAGATATCCTGAAAGTTATTATGATCTCATTAATGAAATTGAGAGTCAGAAACATTCATCTTTTCTTGATAAATTGGATAAGGTTTCTTTATTTATTTCAATGTTGGAGATGTTTCAATGAATGATATAATCAATGAATTGGTTGATGCAATCAAACAAGATCAAAGATATCTTGATTTTCAAAAAGCATCACAATCTTTAAATCAAAAAGATGTTTTAGAATTATTAAATAAGTATCAAAGTGTTTTAAGTGATCTACAGTATCTTAAACAATTTGATGCTTACATAGATATAAGTGATAAGAAAAATGAATTAAAAGATATAAAAAAAGAGCTTGCTAATCATTGTACCATTCAAGCTTATTATCAAGCTTATTATCAAATCAATGCACTTTTAGAGCAAGTGACACAATTAGTATTTCAAAATATAAGTGATTCGTTAAATACGACAGGGTTTCAATTATGAGAGTAATAGCAGGTATTTATAAAAAAAGACAATTAAAAGTTCCTAAATCACATTTGACAAGACCAACGACAGATAAAAATAAAGAAAATCTTTTCAATATGATTGGTCCATATTTTGATGGAGGAGTCGTTTTGGATCTGTTTGGAGGAAGTGGTGGTTTAGGGATAGAAGCACTTTCTAGAGGATGTGATTATCTTTATAGTGTTGATCATCAATATGAAGCTTTTCAAACGATCAAAGAGAATATAGCTTCTTTAAAAATAGATAATGCCAAAGTGCTGAAAATGGATTATAAAAAAGCATTAAGATATTTTTATGAACATCATATTGTATCTGTCTCTTATACACATCTGACGCTGCCGAC
>CAMFRJ010000027.1 GCA_945981915.1 uncultured Erysipelotrichaceae bacterium | reverse complement strand
GTTATTTTATGCATCTCATACCAACGGTCATTGAAAAAGATAATCAAAATCAATATGCCTTTGATATTTATTCTAAATTATTAGAAGAAAGAATTATTTTATTAACTGGTCAAATTGATGACAAAATGGCAAGTTCAATTATTGGACAACTGTTGTATTTAGAATCTCAAGATGAAAATAGTGATATTTTCATGTATATTAATTCGCCAGGTGGTAGTGTATCTGCTGGGCTGGCTATCTATGATACAATGAATTTTGTTTCTTGTGACGTCAGTACAATTTGTTGTGGTATTGCCGCCAGTATGGCTGCTATACTATTGAGTTCAGGATCTAAGGGAAAACGTTGTGCTTTACAAAATAGCGAGGTCATGATTCATCAACCTCTTGGCGCTATTGAAGGACAAGCAAGTGATATTGAAATAAACACCAAAAGAATGCTTAAACAAAAAGAGAAATTAACCCATATTTTATCTCATAATACGAAACAAACTTATGACAAAATCAAACAAGATTGTGATCGTGATTATTTTTTAGATGCAAATGAAGCACTAGAATATGGATTAATTGATGAAATCATTCAATAAGTCGTTGAGCAAATCAAATCGAAGAAAAAACCTTCATATAGTTCAATTAACATCTATATGAAGGTTTTTGTTTTCTTATATAAATCATTGACAAAGTTCTGATTTATGAATGAAATACTTCTTTAAGACCTGCTACAATTTCTTCTATATTAATTGGTTTTGAAAGGAAACCGTCCATACCACATTCTTTAGCATCTCGACGATCTTCTTCAAAAGCATTTGCAGTCATCGCTAATATAGGAATAGACGCTAAACGAGGATCGTCTAAAGCACGAATACGACGTGTGGCCTCATAGCCATCCATGATAGGCATTTGAACATCCATAATAATCAAATCATACTCATTGTCTTGACAATGCATGATCTTATCTAACGCTTCTACACCATTATGAGCAGTATCTATCAAAAAACCATATTCACTGAGAATCTCACATGCGATTTCTCGATTCAATTCGTTGTCTTCTACAATTAAGAGACGCTTTCCATCAAATATTGATGTATCATTATTATCAGATAAATGAAGATCATTTTGATTTTCTTGAATTGGATGATCCTGTTGAGATAGTAGGCGCAAAGTTAATTGAATCACAAATTCCGTTCCTTTATTAACTTCTGTATAAACTTGAATCGATCCGCCCATCATATCAACAATATTTTTAGTAATAGCCATTCCTAGACCAGTCCCTTGAATTTTACTGACTGTTGATGTACGTTCACGCTCAAATGGTTCAAAGATTCGTTCTACAAATTCTTGAGGCATACCAATTCCCGTATCTTTTACATGAATCTTATAAATTGCTTCGCCATCGTTATGATGAGGAAATTGTTCAATACTCACAGAAACATGACCACCAGGCGGTGTAAACTTAATGGCATTCGATAACAAATTCATTAATGCTTGATTTAATCTCACCTCATCACAGAGAACATTTTCATCTGTTATTGTAGATGTATCAATGGAAAATTGAAGCTGTTTTTCTTGAATTTGTCCTTCAATGATTGTCTTTAAATTATTAAGAATACGAATAAGATTAACTTCTGTTTCTTCTAAACGCATCTTACCACTTTCGATATGACTCATATCCAAAACATCATTAATTAATGACAGTAAGTGATTCCCTGCAGCTAATATCTTAGATAAATATTCTTTAACTTTATCAACATTATCAACATTGGATGAAGCCAGGGTTGCAAAACCAAGGATAGCGTTCATTGGTGTACGAATATCATGAGACATATTACTCAAGAAAGTGCTTTTTGCTCTATTGGCACTTTCTGCAGTATTCACAGCTTCTTGTAATTTCTGATTAATCATTTTATCTTTCGTACGATCTGACATTGCTAAAATATATTTTTTATCATCGAGAATTTCACGACACAAAGCAGTCACATGGAACCAACGAATTTCACCTGTTTTTTGATGAACATATTCTCTATCCCATTCTCCTTGTTGTCCCGGTAAAATATCATTCAAATGATCAAGAATCATATCATATTGTCCTTTATTAACCACCTGATCTAAATTTCTAATATCATCTCGCACCTCTTCTTCTGAAATACCAACCAACTTTTCAATATTAGGACTAATATAATTCACCTGGAAAGTATCTTTATCTAACATAATGAAAATATCATTGACATGATTAGATAACGTTGAAAACAATTCTTCTCGATAAAGTAATTCTGTATCTTTCTTTCTTAAAGTTTCTTGATTGACTCGATTGAGATAAGCAAGTAAAACAACCGCCAAACAAACTGAAACGCCAATAGAAACACTTAATGTACTTGACTGAAGACTATTCATACTAGAATTAACAACATCTGTTGGAACAAGTCCTATCAAGATCCAATTTTCAAAGTTTGCCGGTTCATACACCAAATAATAGTTTTCATGTCTTATACGAAAAGTTTTGACACCTGATTTTCCTTTTAAAAACGTTTTCTTGAGTTCTTGTAATTCTTGACTATCCAAATTTGAATTACTTTTAAGCATTGCTAGAAAATTATAAACATTACTTTCAGCGTTATTTGTATTATCAACCAATACCCGACCATCGGGATAAATAACATAGCTGCTAGATTGTCCATTAAATGAAGATATTTCCAATGTTTTAACAAGATCATCATTATTAAAACTAATAGCAATAGCTTCATAAGAAAAACCACGGAATGTTCCTGGTTCAGTAGGAACCGCAAAGACCATAATTTCAGGTTTTCCAGGAACAACAGAATTAACAACAACATCTTCATCTTGCAAAATGAGTTTAGCAAGCTGGTCTTTCATATCAAGATAACCCACTTCGCCTTTGTTTGTCTGATACATTCCTTCTCTGGAAATAAAATAGAAATCAGTAAAACCTATTTTTTCTTGAACATCTTCAATATATGCATTTACTTGAAGATCATCTTTGGCATCCTTTAAATACGGTATCCACATTTTCATTGTTGCCCAGTTATTCCCAACCAAATTATGAAGAGACTGATTCGTTTGGTGATAGATTTCTTTTAAATGTGCAGCGCTTTCTTCATATATCGTTTCTGAAACGAATTGATAATATGTTGTACTTATTGCAATAAGCAAAAATATTGAGCCAACACAAACAAAGATCATTTTTAATCGTTTTCGCATTGAATCATTCTCCTTTCCATAACTTTTCTTATTATCTCACTTCATTGACAAATTCTACTTTTCAATTGTGACATAATCACTTGGTTCTTGAAATTGACCACATTTTTTTACAGCATTGACAAATACAACACGGTAGTCATCGCTTGTATCTTGGTATTTTGCTTTTAAATTTTCAGGCATTGGACAACCACAATAGATATCATTTGTGATACAATCATCTTCACCTACCAATAAAACCGAATATGTCGCCTTCTTATCAATTGCTTTCCCATTGATTGTGACTTGATCTAAAGTATATGTTCCATCTCCATTATCTTTCATAGAATATTCCATACCACTTGTCACAGGAATAAAATTTTTATGACGGATTGGATTATTTCCATTTTCATTTTTATTCACTAACCATTCCATGATACTGATGATGTCTTCTCCTGTATATTGAGCTTCTTTAGTAAAAGCTTTAAATGTAAATAACCATAATAATTTCTGTTGCGTATAATCACCTTTAAATACTGATGATGTTGCTACATTCCAGAAACCTATAGCGATTTGCTTATCTGTTCCTTTACGCAACGTATTCAATACTGAAGATGAAGCAGGATTTCCATGCTCACCAAGTCCATAAGAATAACTTTTCTTTTGTTTGATAATGACTTCAGGTGTTTCAACTTCACCTACTGTTGTTAATTGTGTATTAAAATCTTGATAAGCTTCTTCAGGACCATATTCGCCTTTAATCATTTTTCCTGCTACATCTTTTGAAATAGCAAAAATCTCTGTTGAAGCCAAACGCATATACATATGGTTACTATCAATACAATCTTTGACATTTGATAAAGCATCATTAATTTCAATATCAACATTTTTATTATAACTTAAAACAGCATTGCCGGAAGATAAACATTGTTGTCCTTTTTCAGAATACATCGCTTCTAAGACCTTTAATACCGCTTCTTCTTTTTCTTTATCTTCTTCTACTTTTTTATTAACTGCAGTTTGTAAAACAGGATATGTTAAGATCCAATTATCTTCAGATGTTTCTCCAAAATAAGGAAGCATAACTGTATTTTGTCCTGATGTATTTCTTGAATAAACGCAGTCATTAGCAGTTGCACGCATGACAGCAATTTCTCCCTTATTGAATTTTTGAACAATCTCACTAAATTCATCTGTCATCATTTCTGATGTTATCCCAATATCCTTAATAAACTGATCAAATTTTTTAAAGACTGTAGGCCATACTTTATCATCAAGCCCTACTTCTCCATCTTTCTTTTCACTTTCATATTTTGATCGCCATGTTGTTCCTTCCAAGCTCTTAAGTTCAGGAATAGCACATCCTTGCATGATTTCAAGACAAGTATAGTCAGCACCAAAATCTGTCATAAAACCTTGTACACCGTTGTCTTCGAATTTTTTCATAGCAGCAACAAATTCTTGATAGTTTGTTGGTAAAGGTATGTTGTATTTATCAAATAAATCTTTATTAGCCATCAAACCATCAACTTCCGCACACATTGGTAACCATCTAATCGCACCACTTGTTTCACGGTTATTTTCAATATAACTATCATAGAAAGTTCCAACAAGTTTTGTTTCACTTAAATCCATCAATTGATTCGATAGATGTGCTGCATCATTCAAAGAAAAACGACGGCAAGTGATAATATCAGGTAATTCTCCATGATCATTTAAATAACTATAATAATCCATCGAATTAAATCCAGAAACGAAAGTGAATTCAATATCTGGGAATTTCTTTTCAAGCCAAGGTGTCAATTCTCTCGTCATATTTTTATCCCATAAATACATAGAAATCTCAATTTTAGAATTGTTTTTTGTTCCACATCCTGCAAGCCCCATAACCATTGCAAAGACAAGAATCATTGTTAATAATCTTTTTTTCATCTATTATTCTCCTATTTAATTTGTATTTTTTATTTCAAAAGACTGTTATTTCCATTCCATAATGTACATTTTCCTTTTTTTCGTTTTGATTCATAAAGCGCTTCATCAGCATATTCAACTAACAAGGAAAAAGGCCTATCTTTATCTTGACACATGACAATACCACATGAACAAGATACAGACATCTTTTCTTGTACAAAATGTTCTTTATATAAATGACAGATCTTTTCACATTTTTCTACAACTACTGTTTGACTTCTCATATTCTTGAAAACAATTAAAAACTCATCCCCACCATAACGACACTGAACATCGTCATCTCGTGTTTGTTGTTTTAATATGTCTGCAAATGATTGAATCAATTGATCTCCCTTATCATGACCATGCATGTCGTTAGCAATTTTAAGATCATCCAAATCAAAAAGACACAACGCTAAAGGATAATCTTCCTGACGTAAAGAAGAGATAGCAATATCAAGTCCCCGGCGATTTAACAATCCTGTCAAATAATCCTGACTCGCTTCATCTTGAAGCTGTTGTGCTCGTTTATCAGCATCTTTCATTTTGATAAGATGTTCAACTCTTCTTTGAAGATCATGAACTGGATGACATTTACAAAGAAAATCATCAGTCTCCAAATTCTGTGGCAATCCTTCAAAATATTGTCCATTTGGCATCGTTGATAAGACAGGAATATTCCAATATGATGGATCCTGGTGCAATATTTGAAGGAATGTCTGAGCACTATTTTGAGACATTGTCATGCTTAAAATAATAATCGCAATATCACTCAAATGACATGTCTTTAAATAATCAAGTGCTGGTTCAACATCTACAAACTTGACAATATCATATTGTTTTTCAAAAATAGTCTGTACTTTTTTTAGATAATGTTCATCATCATCTATGATCATGATTTGTCGTGTTCTTGATTCTTGTAAAATAGTATTTTTAAGATCACTATCATAAGTCACTTGCTGTCCTTTCCACAATTCTTCAAAATCTGCAGCTGTCATTGGTTTTGCAAAATAGAAACCTTGTACATAATCACATCCTATTTCTTGTAAACGCTCTAATTGTTCGCGCGTTTCTACACCTTCAGCAATGACACTTAAACTAAGCTTATGTGCCATATTCACGACACTACTAAGAATACTTTGATTGTCATCTTTTTCAATTTCATTTTGAATGAACTTCATATCTAATTTTAAAATATCCAATTGAATTTGACTCAACATATTTAAAGAAGAATAGCCACTACCAAAATCATCCATTTCCACAATAAAACCAAGTTGACGCAATTGAGCAATTGTTTGTACAATCTGATTCATATTTTCAGTATAAGCACTTTCTGTAATTTCTAAATGGAGATATTTGGGTTCAATATCATATTTTTGGGTAAGCTGATAAATTGTTTCGATAAAGTTTGGCTGATAAATATCAAAACGTGAGACATTGACTGAAATAGCTATTGGAGGATATCCTTTATCTCGCCATTCTTTCATTTTTATGCAAACCTGTTGCCAAATATAGAGATCAAGGCGAGGAATAAATCCATTCCTTTCAAAAAGTGGGATAAATTCACCCGGAGACATAAACCCCCATTGAGGGTGAAGCCATCTCACTAAGGCTTCTGCACCGGCTATACAACCTTTTTTCAAATGATATTTAGGTTGATAATAAACGGTAAATTGTCCTTCTTCTAAAGCAGACTCCATGACATCACTGATAGCTTTTTCACGGAGCAACTGATCACGAAGGGTATCATTGTATACTGAATAATATTGATTATATTGTCCTTTGATATTATCAACAGCTAATAAAGCTCTATCACACATCTGTTCAACAGAAACACTACGATCAGTGATTTCATAAATTCCCCATTTAATCACAACATTATCAATTTTATTGTGTGTATCTTTACTAAGTTCATTAAAGAAACATTCACGATCTGCTTGCTCTTGCTCTTTTTCTTGTAAAAATAAGAAACGATCTGCATTGTAACGACTGCATATCCCATTTTCACCAATAATACTTTGTGCTTTAGCAGCAATATCTTGCAATAATTGATTCCCTGCAATTTGTCCAAAAGAATCATTATATAACTTAAAATTTTCTAAATTTGAGCATATGATTGTATAATTCTTATCAGGATTTTCCTCTAATCTTTGTTTAACCTTCTGATAAAAATATTCCTTACTAAAAAGTCCTGTAAGACGATCATATTTGAACTGATTGACCAAAGCGGCTGTTTCTCGTAATTTGATCATATTAGAGACACGATGCAAAATGACTCGAGGACGATAAGGTTTAGGAACAAAGTCAGCGGCACCATGAGCGAGTGCTGATATTTCATCTTCTTCACTATCACTTTGTGTCATAATAATGACAGGAATTAATGAGAGTTCCTTATTTTCTTTCACTTTTTCTAAAAAAGTATATCCATCCATGATTGGCATCATCACATCTAAAAGAACAAGTGCGATCGTTTCTCTGTTCTTTTCCAGAACTTCCAAACCTATCTGAGCATTTTCGGCCTCAAGAATGTGATATTCATCAGCTAATATCTCTTTTAGCATCATGCGATTGATATCATTGTCCTCAACAATCAAAATTTGTTTTTTTCTTTTCTTTTGCGCCATAATCTCTTTCTCCTTATGTCCATGTAAAAACAATTATATCAAGAAAAATGTCGTTATACAACGAATTATGGTTCTTATATGCATATTCTTGAAACCAAACGAAGATATCAAAAAAAAGCGATGGCAAGAGCATTTTTATGCATCTTACTATCACTTTTTTCAACAGTTCAACATGAAAAACCATTTAATTGATTCTCGTTATGACATAACCCATTTTTGAGAATTTATCCATAATAGATTTAATATGTAATTCTCCATTTGTTTCACAAGTCACACGTAATTCCACTTCCGAAAATCTCGCAAAATTTTTAAACTGATTATGTTCAACACCAACAACATTCGCATTACATTCATTTAAAACTCTTGACACAATTTCTAATTGTCCTGGAATATCTGGCAATTGTACGGAGAAAGTAAAGATTCTACCACGAGAAATCAAACCTTTATTGATCATAGAAGAAATTGTCATCACATCAATATTTCCACCAGAAATAAGTGAGACAACTTTCTTACGTTTACAATGCAACTTCTTTAATCCAGCTAATGATAAGATACCTGATCCTTCAGCAACTAATTTATGCTTTTCTACTAACATCAAGAAAGCTTCCATCAATTCATAATCATTAACAGTAATAATTTCATCAACATATTTTTTGATATATTCAAATGTTTTTGCCCCAATTTCTTTAACTGCTGTCCCATCGGCAATTGTATTGACTTCAGATAAACGAACAACTTCATCGTCTTCAATAGCCGCTAAAGCACTGGCAGCTCCTTCTGGTTCTACACCTACGATCTTCACAGCAGGATTCATTTGTTTTGCTGCACAAGCAATACCAGAAATCAATCCACCACCACCAATTGGTACAAGAATGTAATCGACATCAGGCAATTCTTCTAATATTTCTAACGCAATTGTCCCTTGTCCTTCCATAACATCTTCATCATCAAAAGGATGTACAAAAGTATAACCTTCACTCTTTTGTAATTCTACCGCTTTTGCATAAGCCTCATCATAGACTTCTCCATATAAAACAACATCAGCCCCATGCGCTTTTGTAGCATCAACCTTGATCAATGGTGTATGTGCAGGCATACAGATTGTTGCTTTGACCCCTAATTTTTTTGCTGCATAAGCAACACCTTGAGCATGATTGCCAGCTGATGATGCAATCAACCCCTTATGTTTTGCTTCATCATCTAATTTCATGATTTTATTATAAGCACCTCTAATTTTAAAAGCACCTGTTCTTTGTAAGTTTTCTGGTTTAATATAAACATCATTTCCACATTCTTCAGAAAATGCTTCACTATGTATTAATCTTGTTTCTAAGATGACTTCATCAACTCTTTTTTTAGCAGCTTGAAAATCTTCTAATTTTAACATAACTCGTCCTCCATTATATATAATAGTAGTATACTCTTATTATTTTTAAGATAAAAGACTTATTTTGCCTTAATTTGATGATTTGTTTCATCATAATAATAATCATTATCTTCTAATCGTTTTAAAAAATCTTCTTCATTCATATCATGAATGTCTAATATATGTGATAATGACATATCATCATCTCTTAATTTCATATTGATCATACTCACTAACATATGGATATCATTTGGTAACATATTTCCACCCCTCTTTATATAAAAAAGAATATAAAATCATTTTTGACAAATAATCATCTTGAAGAAGTACTTCTGGAC
>CAMFRJ010000026.1 GCA_945981915.1 uncultured Erysipelotrichaceae bacterium | reverse complement strand
GTCTTTTCAAGTATGTTTTTTTCAATGATTGATAATGACGCCACTCTTTAATATTCTGATGATGACCTGACAATAAGACATCAGGAACACGATTTCCATCATATTCCACAGGCCTTGTGTATTGAGGATATTCTAACAATCCTTGAGCAAAAGAATCATCATCATGGCTTTCTTGTCTGATTGCTCCTTCCAATAAACGAATAACAGCATCACAAATGACCATACTGCCAAGTTCTCCACCCGTCAAAACATAATCACCAATTGATACTTCTAAATCAACGTAATCTCTAATTCTTTCATCAAAACCTTCATAATGACCGCAGATCAAAATCAAATGCTGAAACGTTGCAAATTTTTGAGCAACACTATGTTTAAAGGTCATACCTTGTGGTGACATCAAAACAACAAATGAATCATCATTAGTTATTGATTTTAAACAATCAATGATTGGTTGACACATTAAAACCATTCCCTGTCCGCCACCATATGGGTAATCATCAACATGGTGATGCTTATCTTTCGTAAAATCTCTAAAATTATGAAGTTTGACATCAACTAGATTTTTATCAATCGCCCTTTTAATGATAGATGTATTTAAAAAGCCATTGAACATTTCCGGGAAAAGAGTTAAGATATCAATCTTCATCTAAAAACCCTTTGATTAAGTGAACTTTTATGACTTTCTGTTTAACATCAACCTCATCAATAAAAGCATCAACATAAGGAATTGAAATCTTTTTTGTAGGCGTCTGAACAGAAAGAATATCATGTGCCCCATTATCAAAAATAGAAACAACCTGACCTATATCTTTATCATCCCAGAAAACCTGACAACCAATGAGATCACCATAAAAATATTCATCTTCTTCCAATACAATATCATCTTTATAACCATAGACATCTAATCCCACATATTTTTCTACAAGATTGATATCTTGATAACCTTGAAAACTAATAAGGTACTGACCTTTATGAAAGCGAACAGTTTGAATGATCAAATCCTGATTACCAACAATTAAATGATGTCCGACTACAAAACGTTGATCATTGAAATCACTAAATGATTTAATTTTTAACTCTCCTTTTAGAGCATGTGTACCTGTTATTTTTCCTATCTTTAACTTTTCCATGTATCCTCCAAAAAAAATAGATGTGTCAAGCACACCTATTCATAAGATTCAAATTTGATATCTAATTTTTTATCAGATAATCTTCCTGCAACAGACATCAATTGACGGATAGAATTAGCCATAACACCTTTACGACCAATCAATTTAGCGATATCATTTTTTGCAGAGTATACGTGTAAAACAACTGTATTTTCATCTAAAGATGGCATTTGTCTTACTTCTAAATGTTCTTTATCTTCAACCAATTCAACACAAATATCTTTTAATGTCTTAACGTAGTCCATTATTATTTACCTTGTTTTGAATCAGAGAATTTTTTCATGATACCTTGTTTAGATAATAAATTTTTAACAGTATCAGAAGGTTGTGCACCTTGATTTAACCATTTTAAGATTTCTTCTTCTTTTAATGTAACTTGTGCTGGATTTTTAGTAGGATCGTATGTTCCTAATAATTCAATAAATCTACCATCTCTTGGTGATCTTGAATCAGCTGCTACAACTCTATAGAAAGGTCTTTTTTTAGCACCCATTCTAATCATTCTTAATTTTACTGCCATATATATTTCCTCCTCATTAATTTTCATCTTACTTGGATAATTTATCACATTAAAACAAAGGTGTCAAGTATTTTTGCTTGACACCTATACTATTTTTTCTTTTTCTTTTTATGACGTACTTTTTTACGATTTGGTCCACCTACGAAATGTTGTGGTTTCCCTCCTGCAATCGGCATTCCTGTTTGAGGATCAATATTGGCCAATCCTTTCATCATCTGCTTAGATTGTTCAAACTGTTTCAACAAACGATTAACAGCTGTCAGATCTTTACCGCATCCTTTTGCAATTCTTTGTTTTCTAGAAAGCGTAATGATACTAGGATCTCTTCTTTCCTCCAAAGTCATCGAATAAATAATAGATTCAGTTTCTTTCATCTTTTTATCTGTCACTTCATCAGATAAATTAGGCATTGCTGGCATGCCAGGAATCATTTTTAAAACACCAGATAATGGCCCCAATTTTTTTAACTGATGCATTTGTTTTAACATATCATCTAAACCAAAACGTCCAGATTGCATCTTTTTGAGATCTTTCATAGTTTCTTTTTCATCATAAACATCTTGAACTTTTTCAACTAAAGAAACAACATCACCCATTCCTAAAATACGATCAGCCATTCGATCAGGGTAGAAAAGATCAATTGCGTCTAATTTTTCTCCTGTACCGATAAATTTAATAGGTACATGTGTAATATGTCTAATCGATAGAGCACCACCTCCACGGGCATCTCCATCTAATTTTGTAAGCACTGCTCCTGTTATCGATAACTTTTCATTAAATGAAGCTGCTACATTGACAATATCTTGTCCTGTTAATGAATCGACAACCAATAAAATTTCATCAGGATGTGCTATATCCTTGATATTGGCAAGTTCTTGCATCAATGGTTCGTCAATATGTAAACGACCCGCTGTGTCAATAATGATAACATCATTATTATTCATTGCAGCATAATTGAGTGCACCTCGTACAATATTTTCAGCAGTTTCAGTTGTTCCTTTTTCATAAACTGGAACATCAAGTTGATTCCCTAAAGTCACCAATTGATCAACAGCAGCAGGACGATAAATATCTCCTGCAACCAATAAAGGTTTTCTATTGTACTTACGAGTCACTAATTTTGCAAGTTTACCAGCAGTTGTCGTTTTCCCAGAACCCTGTAGACCAACCATCATAATGATTGTAGGTTTCTTTTCAAAACGAATTTCTGCTACTTCATCCCCCAATAAATGAACCAATTCATCATGGACAATTTTAACTAAAACCTGACCAGGTTTTAATGAACCAACAACATCTGCTCCTAGTGCTTTTTCTTTAGTAGAAGCAATAAATTCTTTGACTACATCATAGTTCACATCAGCTTCAAGCAATGCTAGTCTAATTTCTGTTAACATTTCTTGCATATTACTTTCTGTTAACTGACCTTGACCAGATACTTTTTTCAAAGTTGATTGCAATCTTTCAGATAAAGATTCAAATGCCATATTTACCTCCTATAATTCCCTTAACATTTTTAAATGTTCATCGATATTCTTATGTTCTTTTTTGATATCATTTTCTAGCTTATCAATAATTTGTAATCGTTCGATATGTTTATTGAGTAACCCTAATTTATCTTCATATTGTTCCAAATGAGCAGTTGCTTTTTTTAAATTATCAAAAACTGCATTTTTTGAAACATCTTTGATTAAAGCAATTTCTGATAAAGATAGATCTTGATGATAATACAGATCTAAATATTCTCTTTGTTTATCTGTCAATAATTCCTCATAAAGATCCATCAATAGATTGATTCTCTGTTTCTTCTCTAGTGAATTTTCCATGATTTATCCCTCAACAAGATTTTTACACAATCCATAAATATATTGTTCCAAATCAAATTCCTGTAAATCATCCACTTTTTCACCTAAACCAATAAATTTAACAGGAATATTGAGCTGATCTTTAATTGATAGAACAATACCTCCTTTAGCAGTACCGTCCATTTTTGTCAGGACAATTCCTGTAATATCAGTAATCTTTGAAAATTCAACAGCTTGTGAAACTCCATTTTGTCCAGTTGTCGCATCAATGACTAATAAAGTTTCTTGTGGACCATTTGGAACAACTCTTTTAATGATACGATTCATCTTTTCTAATTCATTCATTAAATTCACTTTATTTTGTAAACGTCCTGCTGTATCACAAATAAGAACATCCGCATGACTTTCAATTGCTTTATTTAATGCATCATAAACGACAGCTGAAGGATCTCCACCTTCTTTGCCTTTTACAATTTCAACACCAACACGCTCAGCCCATACAGCCAATTGATCAATAGCACCAGCTCTAAAAGTATCTCCTGCTGCAACAACTACTTTTTTTCCTTCATCTAACATGATACGATGAGCTAATTTTCCAATTGTTGTCGTTTTACCAGCCCCATTAACACCAACCAGTAAAATAACCGTTAGACCATCGGGTGCGTAATTAATTTTCGTAGACATGACAGTATCATTTGCATAGATGACAAACATCTTATCGATAATAATATCATTAATTTCCTTTGGATCCGTAATATTTTGCAATCTCACTTCTGTCTTGATTTCAGAGACAATTTTCATGACCATTGATACACCAACATCTGCCATAATCAAGATATTTTCTAATTCTTCAAAATATTCATCATTGATTTCTCTGAATCTTGCTGCTAATTCATTAATACGATCAGAAAAAGTTGTATTAGATTTATCTAATCCTACAACATATTTTTCATTTTGTTTTGTTGATTTACCAACTAACTTTTCTTTAATCTGACTAAAAAATCCCATATTGACCCCCATTAATTATTCTCATTAGAAAGACCTATTGCTTCTTCTAATTTCACACTGACAAGTTTTGTTACACCTTTTTGTTGCATTGTTGCTCCATATAAAAGATCACATTCTTGCATTGTTCCTTCTCTATGTGTAACAACAATAAACTGTGTATAGTGACTAAATGACCTTAAAAATTTCGCAAACCGTTCTACATTTGCTATATCAAGAGCTGCTTCCACTTCATCAAGTATACACAATGGCACAGGTCTGACACGAAGAATTGCAAACAAACATGAAATAGCAATTAACGCTTTTTCTCCTCCAGAAAATAATGTGATATTTTGAACAGCTTTCCCAGGTGGCTGAACATCTATATCAACACCAGTTTCTAAGATATTATCTGGATCGGTATATTTAATATTAGCTTTCCCTCCACCAAAAAGTTCTCTAAAGACATTATTGAATTCAATATTGATCTTATCAAAAGTCTTTGAAAACTTATCAATCATAATATTGTCCATTTCTTTAATTGCCTTAATAATAGTATCTTGAGCTTGCATGAGATCTAAACGTTGTGCATTCATTGTTTCATAACGTTGAGACACTTCGTTATATTCATCAATAGCGTCTAAATTGACATGCCCTAATGAACTCATTTGATTTCTAAGAGTAGCAACTTCAAATTTTGCTGATTCAATATCAATCTCATCATGATAATTTTCACTAGCAAATTCAAAAGTCATGGCATATTCTTCGTTTAATCGATTTAAATAATTATTCAAAGATGCTTCTTGTTTAGTTGCTTCAATTGCTTTTTGATTGATTTGAGTTTGTACATCTTTCAATTCCTTTCTCAATTCACGTAAAGACACTTCAAGATGTTCACTTTCATTAACAAAAGACATCCTTGTTTCTCTTTTAGATTTAATTTGTTCTGTAAGGTCATCTCTTAATTGAATTGCAGTATTCAATTGAGTCACCAACTGATTTTCTGTTGTTCCATTTTTAAAATCTTCCAATTCAATACTTTGATGTGATAAAGACTCATACTCACCTTTAGCAACAATCAATTCTTCTTTTTTATTTTGGACGATGACCTCTAATTTTGCATACGACATTTGTTTTTGTAAAAGAATATGTGAAACTTCTTTTAATTCATTATCCAAATTGTGAAGCTTATTCTTCACAGTCACAATTTCTTTTTCTTGGTTTTCAATGTCCTTGTTAAGTTTTTCAAGTTCTCTTTTTTGGATTATAGTAGACTGTTGTTTTTGAGCGCTTCCTCCTGTTAAAGAACCTCCAACATTGACAACGTTTCCATCTAACGTCACAACTTTATATCTAGCAAAAGTTGCTTTTGAAATAGCCGCTGCATGATCAATATTATCTGCTAAAATCACATTGCCCAAAAGATGAGAGATGATCACATCTATTTTTTTATCACTTGTCACAGTGTCACTTAAAACACCCAAATATCCTTCCAACGTTGGTAATAAAACGAGATGTTCATCTCTTATTTTTCTTCTTTCCATGTTAGAAATAGGTAAAAAAGTTGCCCTCCCCGCTTTATTGTCTTTTAAAAACTTTATAGCCATTCTTGCTTGTTGATCATCTTTTGTAACAATATACTGTAAGGCGCTCCCTAATGCTGTAGAAATTGCCATATCATATTTCGCATCATTTTGGATCAAATCCCCAAAAACACCAATGATATCAGGATTGTTTTTAGCAAGTCTCATGACTGCATTGACACCACTATAATAATGTGACTTATTATGAATATTATCTTCTAATATATCTTTTCTTGATTTATTTTTTCCTAGTTCACTATTTAAAAATGATAATTTCTGATTTGCATATTCTATTTCTTGATGAATATGGTTTTGTTTTTCTTTGATTTCTTTCGTTTCATTTTCATTATCTTGAAGACGTTCAACCCTATTATTATATTCGCCAAGCAAATCAGTTAACAATGCTTTAAGATGAACTAATTTTTCAGCAATATTTTGACTGTCTGCAGATTCTAATACATGTTTTCGCTTTTGATCAATTTCAATTTTAGAAGTTTCAAGTTTTGTCACTTCTGACATTGCTTCCATTAGTTGACTTTGTAAATGATTGATTTCATTATCTAAAACAAACATTTTTTTCTTAATATCATCATTAGCATTTTCTTTTAAAAGAATATCTGCATCTAATGATGTTTGCTTTTCATTGAGCAATTTCAATTCTTCACTCAATTGATCTAACAAACGTTTTGATGAGGAAATTTCATTAACCAAAACATTAACTTCAACACCTGTTAATTTTTCTTTCAATTCTAAAAATGTTTCTGCTTTTTCTTTTTGCCTTTTTAAAGGGCCGATTTGTTTTTCTAATTCAAAAACAATATCTCCGATTCTATCTAAATTTTCAGTTGTGCGTTCCAGCTTTCTAATAGATTCAATTTTCCTTTTTTTATATTTAGAAACACCTGCCGCTTCTTCAAAAATCGCTCTCCTTTCTTCGGGTTTATTATCTGCAAACCGTGAAATATTTCCTTGTGAAATAATAGATAATGAATCTCTACCTAAACCGGTATCCATAATTAAATCAGTAATATCCTTAAGACGACATTGTTGATGATTTAATAAATATTCAGCTTCATTACCTTGTCTATATAGTCGTCTTGTAATTTCGACTTCATTATAATCATAATTTAAGGTACGATCACTATTATCAAAAACAAGTGTTACTTCCGCTAGGTTTTGTGCTTTTCGATCTTCAGAACCCGCAAAAATGACATCAGCCATATTACTTCCACGTAAGGATTTCACCGATTGTTCTCCAAGCACCCATCTGACTGCATCAGAAATATTTGATTTTCCACATCCATTAGGACCAACAATTCCTGTAATACCAGGTTGAAATTCAATATTGACTTTATCAGCAAATGATTTAAACCCATGTAGCTCTATCCTTTTTAAATACATATCAATTATTACCTTCCCTCATCTTAAGTCATCAATCAGATTCTGAGTAAACCTTTTTCTAATGGTAGTTTCACTCTAAAGATTGTCCCCACATCAACTGTTGATTCAACCTCAATTTTACCATTATGTAAATCAACAATACGTTTCACAATTGATAAACCTAATCCATTACCTTCTACATTACGTGCTTTATCCTCACGATAAAATCTTTCAAATATATGAGATATGACTTCTTTAGACATACCAATTCCTGTGTCCTCTATTTCGACTTCTATTTCTTTACCTTTTTTGATCATTATGGTTATCAAACCATGTTCATTTGTATACTTAATCGCATTTGAAATAATATTGATCCATACCTGTTCCATTCTCTGTTCATCTCCATAAATAACAATATCTTTCTTAGGTATTTCAAATTTTATTTCAATATCTTTATTTGCTGCCATAGATTCTTGTGTTGAAACAATTCTTTTTAATTGATCAACCAATGAATAATGAGTGAATTCTAATTCTATCTCATCTCTATCAAGCAAGGTCAATTGTAACATATTTTTTGTTAAAGTTGACAATCTTTTACTGTTATATAAGATGATATTTGCATATTTTTCTCTTTGTTCCTTTGGAAGATCCTCCTCTTTCAAGATATTCGCAAATCCTTGAATAGATGTAAGAGGAGTTTGAAACTCATGAGAGATATCTGAAATAAATTTTTGTCTGGTCTCATCTTGCTTAGCAAACTGAATAGCCATGCGATTAAATGATTGATTCAATTTTGAGATTTCGTCCTCACCAACAGTATCGACCCTCACACTGTAGTTCCCATTAGATAGTTCTTTGGTCGCATTAGTCAATCTTGTGATTGGACGAACAATAATCTCTGCAACAACTAGAAATACTACACTACCAATAAAGAAAACACAACCTAAAATTAATATAACAGATTTTGTAAAAATTGTTTTTTGATCACTTGTATCTTTTTGAATACAAATAAAATAATCTGCATCATTTATTTGACAATTTTCACCATAAGACAAAATATTCCCTTTAGAATATGAAATATTTTTACCCTTAGAAGTATCATACATTTTTTTCATTTGTTGAATGGATGGAGTACTTTCTAATTTACCATATGATTTATAACCATATATTGGAGAATAATAAGAGATAGAAAATTGAGAACTTCTTGCATATAATTCAAATATTTCATCTTTATTTGTCACATTATCATTTTCCAATATCTTAATAACATATTCTCTTGTAGAAATCAAATCTTGTTCAACGGTTGATTCTAATTCTTCATTTGTAGACTTTAATGAGACAAATCCAGCAACTGAAAAAGATGCCACAATTGTCACAAAAAAACCAAAGATTAATTTAGAATATATAGATTTCATTATTCTACCTCAACCTTATATCCAAGACCTCTCACTGTTACAACAGAAAATCCTGGTAAATGACCAATGTTTTCACGTATACGTTTGATATGGACATCTACTGTTCGATCAAATCCGTCATAATCCATGCCCCATATTTTTTCAATCAACTGTTCACGAGAAAATATTTGGTTAGGATGTTTTGCCAGTTCAAACAATAATTCAAACTGTTTAAGAGGTAAATGAATCGTTTCATCCTTATATCTAATTTCGTATTTGTCGCCATCAATTTCTACATCATTTAACATAATGATATGAGAAGTATTGATATCATAACGTCTCATGACCGCTTTCACACGAGCCATCAATTCATTTGGATCAAATGGTTTGACAACATAATCATCTACACCTGCAGAAAAACCTCTTAGTTTATCTTGGCTTTCTGCCTTAGCAGTTAACATAATACATGGGATATCTTTAAACTCTTTCATGTTTTCTACTAACTCAAAACCATCCATTTTTGGCATCATGACATCAATAATAGCCAGATCAATGTATTCATTATCAAATTTTTCTAATGCATCTTCGCCATCTTTAGCTTCAATAACTTCAAAGCCTTCTTTATTTAGATAAAATTTAATCAATTCTCTAATATCTTGTTCATCATCAACAACAAGCACTTTTAATTTCATATCATACACCTCAATTCAATAATAAAATTATAACAT
>CAMFRJ010000025.1 GCA_945981915.1 uncultured Erysipelotrichaceae bacterium | reverse complement strand
CATACAGCACCTGGATTTGGGGCTGACGACTTCTTTGTTGGTCAAAAATATGGTTTACCAGCATATTGTAATGTTGATGAACATGGTTGTATGATGGAAGACTGTGGAGAATGGTTAGCTGGTCAATATGTTGATGATGCTAATAAGACAGTCACTTTAAAATTAGATGAAATCGGTGCTTTATTAAAATTAGAATTTATCACTCATAGTTATCCACATGATTGGCGTACAAAAAAACCAATTATCTTTAGAGCGACTGATCAATGGTTCTGTTCTCTAGATAAGATTAGGGATCAATTATTAGATGAAATTGACAATGTTAACTGGTTAAATGAGTGGGGACATATCAGAATTCATAATATGATCAAAGAACGTGGAGACTGGTGTATTTCGCGTCAACGTACTTGGGGTGTCCCAATTCCTATTTTCTATTGTGAAGATGGAACGCCAATTATTGAGCAAGAAGTATTTGATCATGTTTCTCAATTATTTAGAGAATATGGTTCAAACGTATGGTTTGAAAGAGATGAAAAAGATCTTTTACCTGAAGGATATACAAATGAACATTCACCAAATGGTATCTTCAAAAAAGAAAAGGATATCATGGATGTATGGTTTGATTCAGGAAGTTCACATACAGGTGTCATGATTGAAAGAGGATATGATTATCCAGTAGATCTATACTTTGAAGGTAGTGATCAATATCGAGGATGGTTTAACTCTTCATTGATCATTGGTGTAGCAGCTCATGGGAAAGCACCATATAAAACAGTTTTATCACATGGATTTGTTTTAGATGGTAAAGGAAATAAAATGTCTAAATCATTAGGAAATACTGTTGATCCAATTAAATTGGTGAATCAATATGGTGCAGATATTGTCAGACTTTGGGCAACATCAGTAGCATATCAACAAGATGTTCGTATTTCTGATGATATCATGAAACAAGTGGCTGAAGGATATCGTAAGATTAGAAATACGATGAGATTCGTTTTAGGTAATTTAAATGATTTTAAAGCGAGTGATCTTATTGCAGTGAATGATTTACCAGATGTTGATAAATATATGTTAGCGAAATTAAATCAATTAATGAAAGCATATGATAAAGCTTATAGTGAATATGATTTTGCTACTGCGAACCAAGAAATCCTTAATTACTTTACAAATACATTAAGTTCATTCTATATGGATTTCACAAAAGATATCTTATATATCGAAGCTGCTGATTCTTTAAGAAGAAGACAAGTTCAAACTGTATTATATTATAATGCAAAAATCATGATGAAATTATTATCACCAGTTTTAGTCTTTACAAGTGAAGAATTACATGATCATTTCCATTGTGATGATGATCAAGCAGAATCTGTTTTCTTAGAACCAAAATACGAATTATTTGATATTGAAAATGAACAAGAAGTTTTAGACTTCTTCACAAGATTCATGGATCTAAGAAAAGATGTCTTAAGATCTATGGAAGGTCTAAGAAATGAAAAGATCATCAAATCGAATATGGAAACAAAAGTGACATTATCTTTAAAAGATGATTATAAAGATATGGAAAAATTAAAAGATGATCTTAAGCAATTATTTATTGTTGCTAAGGTTGAATTAGTAGATGATCAAACATTAGATGAATATGATACTTGCTACATCAAAGTAGAAAAATTCAATGGTGTTCAATGTCCAAGATGCTGGAACTATTATGATGAAAGTGAAATGGATGGAGAATTATGCCATAAATGTGCAAGTGTTATGCATAGAGTTGCTGATTAGATGGGAAGAACAATTTGTTCTTCTCTTTTTTTGTCTCAAAAAAATCTCACATTTGTCTCAAGTTTTGTTTCAATGAACAAAAAGTTGTTCAGT
The DNA here is from genome assembly GCA_945981915.1 of uncultured Erysipelotrichaceae bacterium. Taxonomy (GTDB): domain Bacteria; phylum Bacillota_I; class Bacilli_A; order Erysipelotrichales; family Coprobacillaceae; genus Faecalibacillus. The sequence goes on along the minus strand of CAMFRJ010000025.1, from coordinate 8,011 downwards.
TATAATGAATTGTTGTATAATAAAAAAAGATAACCTCTCAATAAAATATCAAAATATCAAAACATTTCAAATATAAAACCACAAATAAAGGAGGTTATTATGGAAATCCGTACAGATGTGGTTTGCAAATCATTCTTTATCAACAACCGTCGTTTTTCATCACTATGCAATGCGATTCTTTTTCAAGGAGAAACACTTATTGAAAAAGATAGCCTTTCAAACTATCAAAATGAAGAAACAAATATCATTAATCAACAACTCGGTATCAGAAGAATTAGAGATATCATCAAAAAGCAGATATTCATGGATTTTATTCATTAATAGCCATAGAGAATCAAAGTGATATTGATAAGTCCATGCCTTTAAGAAATGTATTTATGATATGCTTAACTACTACAACCAGTATCAAAATCAAAACAAACTGATACAGGTGTTTACCATTGTCTTTTATATAGGGGAAAAGAAGTGGAACAGTCATAGAAGGCTTAAAGAGATGATGGATGATATACCAGAAGAATTGGAACGATATTTCAATGATTACAGAATGATCCTGGTTGATATCAAAGATATTGATACAGCCTACATTGATGATCAGGAAACAAGAGATATGATATATGCAATACAAAGTATCTATGATGTTGAAAAGAAAGATATGGAACAAATTCTATTAACAAAAGAAGCTGCATTAACAGCAGGGTATATTACCAAAAGCAAATGGCTAATTGAAGAAGCTAGACAAGACAAGGAGGAGATCAATATGTGTGAAGCGATGGAAAGATATGCACAAAGAAAAGTAGAAGAAGGCAAAAGAATTGGACGAGAACAAGGAAAACAAGAAGAAAAAAGAAATGTGGTTGTTTTGCTTTTGACAAAGAAACTAGGAAAACTATCAGATCAAATCATACATCTGATTGAAACATCATCAACTGAACGAATCAATCAGTTGATGATTCAAATATTTGATATTGAAAATGAAGATGATATCATCAAATTCATTCATTGATTTGATATGATGGAATATATAATAAATATGTCCCATATAACTATAGGACATATTTATTATAATCATTTTGTATTTAATCAATAGCGTTATATCTGGCAATTGTTGTTTGACGATGAATATCAAAACACATTCCAATGGCAATCATATAGGACAATAATGAAGAACCACCATAAGAAATAAGTGGTAGAGTAATACCGGTAATTGGCAAAACACCGAGAATCATAGCGATATTCCAGAATTGTTGGAAGATCATACAGCCAAAAACACCGGCAACAAAATATCGATCACTTTGATGAGTTGCTTTTAAGCCAATGTTTAAAAGACAACAATCTAAAGCAAGAACCATGAGCAATGTGATAAAAGCACCGACAAAGCCAAAACCTAAAGTGATGACAGAAAAGATAAAATCAGTCTGCGCTTCCTGTAAAGCAATCACAACACTATCGAAACCATGACCAAATAAGCCAGCGGTTCCATATGCCATCATCGCGTTATATAATTGAAAGCCTTCATTTTTATACGTGCCTTCTGGATCAAGCCAACCATAAATACGATCCAGTTTATGACCAGTAATAATCTTAGTAAAGATTTCTTGATGAAAGACAAACAGATAAGCCATCAATAAGATAACCATGGCAAGAACGCCAACACCGACAATATACCACCCTTTTTGAATACCGGAGGCAAAAAGAATAACGACGACCGAAAAGGCCATAATTAAAGTGACTCCCGCATCATTTTGTAAATAGGTCAAGATCATCGGTGGTAGAGCAATAGCTACCACTTTACCAATCAGTTTCAAATCATTTTCAAAATCATGAACAGGAAACTGTTCATTATGTAAAGAAATTGTTTTTGACATACAGATGATCATGACGATCTTCATAAATTCACTTGGCTGAAAAGAAAAGCCAGGGAAATTATACCACGATGTGGCACCGTTAATATCTTTAGCGAAAGGAATGATATGCATACCCAATCTATATAATGCAAATCTTTCAATGATCAAACCGACCATAAAAAAGACGAGAATACCATAAAATATCCACATACCAGCGTAAATATGATCATTTCCATATTTGCTGATAAAAATGATAAGAATGAGTCCAATGATATAAAATAACAATTGTTTTTTCCAAAATCCAGCAGCTCCTGGGGCAGTAATATAAGGAGTTGCACATTTTAAAGTCACACAACTTATCAGACATAAAGTGCATAAAACAGCTATTAAAGGCCAGTTGAGCTGTGAATCAGCTAACTTTTTCATACAATTCCTCCTTATCTTTTATAGTTTTTCATTTCAAGATATAGTATACTATAAATATATGAGATTACAAATTGAAAATTGATAAAAAGTCATAGGAGGAATAAAATGACAGATTATATGATTTATATTGTGATTGCCATTGCGGTTGCTTTTGCATTATGGTTCTTATTTGCTAAAGTATTAAAAAATAAAAAACCAAAAGAAATCACGAGAAAAGATATCCCTATAGATATAGAAGCATTGGTCAATGCACTAGGAGGCTTCAATAATATTAAAGAAAGTATAGCAAATGGAAGCAAGATTACTTTTTTTGTTGAAAATGATGATGTTATAAAAGTCAATACATTGAAACAGTTAGGAGCGAGCGGTATTATTCAATCAACAGGGAAGATAACTGTGATATTGGGCAAATTTTCTGAAGAAATATGTAGGATTATCAATAATTATGAATAAGCAGACTCTTCTGCTTATTTTCATTTGGAGGTGAGTCGATGTCTATTAAAGAAAGACTACAGTCATATGTTCCTTTTTTTCATCATTATTATTTAGATGAGATTATAGAAAGTTATGATAATGAAACAATTGTCCGTGTTAAAAAGGATAATTATGAACAAACATTGACATATATGAAAGTCATTTCTATATATGGAGAAAATGATCACATTGAACAGTTAGAACAACAGGCTCAACAGATGAAACTTTTATTAGATGTCTCTGATGAAGATTATTTAGAATATGAACAATATTTAATCGAAGATGAACAAGATCATGTGATTGGAATAGATATTTGTGCTTTATTTAATGATAAAGAATATGAAAATATTGATATTGAAGAAATAGATGAAAATGATCTTTATCAAGTTGGTTTGTATTATTATGATTTAAAAAGATATGATAGGGCATTAGAATGTTTTCGTATAGGAGAAGAAAATGAAGACTCTGATTGTTTATGTATTATAGGATATATGTATGAAAAAGGGTATGGATTAGAAAAGAATATTGAAATGGCGAGAGAGTATTATGAATTGTCTAGTCGTTTAGGAAATGTTGTTGCAGCATGTAATTTGGCTTATTTTTATGAAAATGGAATCGCTGTTGTACAAAACTATCAAAAAGCTTTTGAACTTTACAGTATGGGAGAAAGAGAAAACTTTCCTCGTTCATTATATGCGATGGGTTATTGTTTACAATTTGGATTAGGAACTGAAAAAGATCTCCAGCAGGCAATCTATTATTATGGAGAAGCTGCCAAGCATGGTTATAGTGATGCTTTGTGTACGTTGGGGGAATGTTATGAATATGGTGAAGGAGTCAAACAAGATTATCAAAAGGCTTTGACGTATTACAAAAAAGCAGCATTACAAGATAATGGTGTTGCCAATTATAAAATAGGACGTTTTTATGATCTGGGTCTAGGTATCGAGATGAATAAAGAAAAAGCATTTGAATATTATCTTTTGGCTGGACAACAAGATCTAGAAATTGCATTGGTTGCATTAGGGACATGTTATGAATTTGGTAATGGTGTCACAAAAGATAGTCAAAAGGCATTGACATATTACCAAAAAGCAGCAAACATGGATTATGCACATGGACAATATTGTTTGGGATATTATTATGAAATGCATAAAGAGATAGATAATCATCTGCAAAAGAGTTTTTATTGGTATCAAAAAGCGAGTGAACATCAAGATGTTCAATCTATTTTATCAGTCGCTTATTTTTATGAAAGTGGTCAAGGTGTTGAACAGGACTTTCAAAAAGCATTTGAAAATTATCAAAAAGCGGCTTCCTTACATGATATTCAAGGATATTATTGTTTAGGGGTCTGTTATTATGAAGGAAAAGGCGTTGTTAGAGATGAACAAAAAGCTTTAGACTACTTACAAAAAGCAGCACAGTCTTATTCTCCAGCAGCCTATTTACTAGGTATGCATTATCGTCAAATTGTCAAAGATCATCATCAGGCCATTGCATATTTTCGTTTGGCAATCACTATTGATCAAAATCGACAAGCTTATTATCAATTAGCTCTCTATGGTGAAGAAGGTATTGAAATTGGGGTTCATGAGATGATAGGATATTTAGAGAAGTCAGCACAGTTCAATTATCCACCGGCGATGATCAAATATGCTTTGTTTTTAGAAAAAGGAGTCTATGTTCCTCGTGACTATAAGAAAGCTTATCAATATTTTCTGTTGGCTGCCAAAATGGGAAGTGAAAAAGCACTCTATCATTTGGGAAGATGGCATTTTTATGGTGTTGGACAAGAAGAAGATAAACAGTTGGCTTTAGATTACTTTAAGCAGGCAAGTTTAAAAAATGATCCTGAGGCAAGTTTTATGATTGGATATATGTATCATTATGGAGATGGAATACCACAAGATTTGCATCAGGCACAAAAATATTATTTAAAAGCATTAGATGAAGGAAATGAAGATGCTCAAAAAGAATTAGATAAATTAGAGGTGATAAAATGAGTTTTACAAGTAAATTAAAAAAATATGCTTCTTTAATCGTTCAATCAGGGTTAAATGTTCAAAAAGGACAGACTGTTGTGATCTCTGGTTCTATTGAAAGTTATCAATTGATCAGGGAAGTGACCAAACAAGCTTATGCAAGAGGAGCAAAGGAAGTTGTTGTTTCTTATAGTGATGATGAAATTACACGTATGAAATATCAAAACTTACCAGCAGAAGAATTCAAAAAGGTTCCTGCTTGGTTAGCAAGTTTTAAAAATGATTATGCTAAGGAAAATGCTTGTTTTCTATATATTGATGATTCAAATCCTGAATTATTGGCAGGTATTGATCCTCAAAAGATGGCCAATTGGCAAAAAGCAGCATATCAGGCCTTTGATCAATATTATGAATTATCTGATAATATGACAAATTCATGGTGTATTGTTGGGGGAGCAACCAAACAATGGGCTAACAAAGTGTATCCAGATATGTCTGATACAGAAGCTGTAAATGCTTTATGGAATGCTATTTTTAGAGCATGTAAGATTGATGAACAAAGTGATCCAAATTTGATATGGCAAAAACATAAAGAATCATTTGAAAGAAGAGTTCGTCATTTAAATGAATTAAATATCAAGAAACTTTATTATAAAAATGGAAAAGGAACAGAAATTACAATTGGTTTAAATCCTGATTATTTATTTGCTGGGGGAGGAAGCTATTTAAAAAATGGCATTTATAATTTTCCTAATATTCCTACTGAAGAAATCTTTACTTCACCAAATAAAGATGATGTTGAAGGAATTGTCTTTTCAACATTGCCTTTAAGTTATGGTGGTCATATTGTCGATGATTTTTATTTAAGATTTAAAGATGGAAAAGTCATCGATTATGGTGCAAAGACAGGATATGATATCCTTAGGGGAATCATCGAAACAGATGAAGGAAGTCATTGTTTAGGGGAAATTGCTTTGATTCCTTATCATTCACCAATTAACGAAATGAAGACATTGTTCTATAGTACTTTATTTGATGAAAATGCTTCATGTCATATGGCTTTAGGAAAAGGTTTTTCTGAATGCTTAAAAGGTGGTATTGATATGAATAAAGAAGAATTACTACAAAATGGAATCAATGATTCATTTGTTCATGTAGATTTTATGATGGGAAGTGAAGATTTGATGATTGAAGGAATTTTAGAAGATGGGTCGCGAGTAAAAATCTTTGAAAATGGGGATTTTGTTTTCTAGCTTCTTGACGAATTGATGAATAAACATTATGATTTGACAGGGAGAATTTTATGGAAACTTTAAGACAACAAATAGAAAAAAGAAGAACATTTGCGATTATTTCCCATCCGGATGCAGGAAAAACGACATTAACAGAAAAGTTTTTATTATACGGTGGTGCTATTCAACAGGCAGGAACTGTCAAGGGAAAGAAGAATAGTAAACATGCGACAAGTGACTGGATGGAAATAGAAAAACAAAGAGGGATCTCAGTCACATCTTCAGTATTACAATTTAATTATCAGGGATATTGTATCAATATTCTTGATACTCCTGGACATCAGGATTTCTCAGAAGATACTTATCGTACCTTGATGGCAGCTGATTGTGCTGTTATGGTCATTGATGCTTCAAAAGGTGTTGAAGATCAAACAAGAAAATTATTCAAGGTTTGTACAATGAGACATATTCCCATCTTTACTTTTATTAATAAGATGGATAGAGAAGCTAAAGATCCTTATGAATTAATGGAAGATATCGAACAGGAATTAGGTATTGATACTTGTCCTGTCAATTGGCCAATAGGTTCAGGAAAACGATTTGCGGGAGTTTATGAAAGAGAAGATCGTGAAATTATCCGTTTTATTCCTGTTGATGGTGGTCGTAAGGAAGTCAAAACGGAAATCTTACATGCTGATGATGACAAACTCAAAGACATTTTAGAAGATGAATTATATCATCAATTACAAGAAGATATTGAATTATTAGATATTGCAGGGAATGAATTTGATTTAGAAAAAGTGCGTGCAGGAGAACTTTCTCCCGTGTGCTTTGGTTCAGCACTCACAAATTTTGGTATTGAACCATTCTTAAAACATTTCTTATATATGACAACACCACCAATACCAAGAATGGCTGATGGTGAAATGATTGATCCTTATCAGGAAGATTTTTCAGCTTTTGTTTTTAAGATTCAGGCTAATATGAATGCCAGACATCGTGATAGGATGGCTTTCTTTAGAATCTGTTCTGGAAAATTTGAAAGAGGAATGGAAGTCTATCATTATCAAGGAAAAAAGAAGATCAAATTAAACCAATCAAAACAATTGATGGCAGATGAACGTAGTGAGGTTTTAGAAGCTTATGCAGGCGATGTTATCGGTATTTTTGATCCAGGAATCTTTTCAATTGGAGATACGATTACAACCGGTAAAAAACATTTTGCTTTTGAAGGTATCCCAACTTTTGCCCCTGAACATTTTGCAATGATCAGAAACAAAGATACGATGAAAAGAAAACAATTTGTTAAGGGTGTAGAACAGATTGCCAAAGAAGGTGCTATCCAAATCTTTACAGAATTGGGTGGTGGCATGGAAGAAATTATCGTTGGTGTTGTCGGTGTTTTACAGTTTGAAGTTTTGGAACATCGATTAAAGACAGAATATAATGTTGAAATCACAAAAAATCCACTACCTTATCAATATATTAGATGGGTAAAGGAAGGAACAGATCTCAAATCATTAAATCTATCATCTGATACGAAAAAAGTACAGGATCTCAAAGGACAACCATTGCTTTTATTCACAAATGACTGGGGAGTTCGTTGGGCAACAGACAAAAATAAAGGTTTGGAACTATTGGAGTTTTCTAAGAATTAGAACCCATAGTTCTTTTTTATGCTATAATAATGTTAAAGGGGGTGACTGTTATCGCAAACGCAGGGAAAAGATGCCTATGTCGTTGTATTAAAACAATGGATATTATCATAGGTAGAGAAAAAAGAATTTTATTTCAAAAAGGGCAAGCTTATGATTGCAGTATACGTGATAATGGAAATCTCCAGGTGAATTATAAAATCTATGGACCAGAGTTTGATCTATCGTGTACTGATGTTGAATTTAGACAAAATTTTGTATTGATTAAAAATAAAAAAACAGGAATAAAAAGATAAAAATCATCTTTTTTCTTTTTAAGACTGTTTTCAAATTTTGATAATCGTTTTGAAATTTAATGAAAGTATGTTATTATACAAGAAATAAAGGGGTGAATT
>CAMFRJ010000024.1 GCA_945981915.1 uncultured Erysipelotrichaceae bacterium | reverse complement strand
CGTGGGCTCGGAGATGTGTATAAGAGACAGATATTATATGAAAATGAGGTGGTATGATGATATTTAATACAGGTGCTGCTTTGTTAGATGCAGTGGTCCTATCAGTAGTAAGCCAGGAAGAAATGGGAACTTATGGATATAAGATAACCCAAGATGTACAATCTGTTATTGATGTGAGTGAATCAACGCTTTATCCAGTATTAAGACGACTATTGAAAGATGGTTGTTTAGAAACATATGATAAGGAGTATCAGGGGCGCAATCGGCGCTATTATAAGATGACAAGTTCAGGACTTGTTCAGTTGAATATGTATAAACAGGAATGGTATGAATATACCTTAAAAATTAATAAGTTATTTAATGGGGGAAGTCAGAATGGATAGAAAGACTTTTATGAGGGAATTAGATTATTTATTGCAAGATATCAATGCAGAAGAAAGACAAGAAGCTTTAGAGTATTACGAAAGTTATTTTGATGAAGCAGGAAGCGAGAATGAACAACAGGTTCTTGCAGAGTTAGGTGATCCCAGTCAAGTGGCTGCAATGATCAAAGATGGTCTTAAAGGACACTTTGATGATCATATTGAAGCAGGTAATGAAGGATTTTCAAATCATGCTTACCAAAAGAATTATGAAGTTGTTGGATCAAAAAAACAGGGATATTCTCGTTTTCATGATGTATTGATGCATTTGAAAGAAAAATGGCAACAGTTAGATCAAAGAGATAAAATGATAATTGTTGTTATTTTGGTTATTGCTTGTGTACCGATTTCATCAGCATTTATTGGATTATCAGGGGGGCTTTTAGGATTTGCATTCGCTTTTGCGGCTTTATTTTTTAGCCTATGGATTATTACTTTTATCTTGTATTTTCTAGCAATTGTATTGATTGTGGTGGGAGCCTTACAATTATTTCATGTTTTTGCGGCGGGCCTTATTATCTTAGGAATAGGTTGTATTGTTATTACTATTGCTCAACTTGTTGGAAAATTGGCAACAACAGTTTATAAGAAAGTCATACCTCAAATCATCGATGGTATTTCACGTATATTTTATCAATTTGTAGGAAAGAGAGGTGTTCATGTATGAAATCTCTTTCGAAAGCATTGATAAGTTTAATCGTTGGAATAGGACTGATCTGTTTAGGTATATCACTAGGTGGTCTAGAGTCGCTTTCTTCTTATGAAGGAATCAAAAATCTTGATATTCGTTTTGAAGCAAAATCTATTGATGATCAAGAGGTATATTTTGATGATATTCAAGAATTAGAAATTGAAGCATCAAGTGTTCAAGTAAGAGTCTATGAAGATGAGACATTGGATAAAATTTATTTGAAAGCATCACATTTATATGAAGGTTTTGTTTTACAACATAAAAATCAAACATTAGAAATTGAACAACCACAGTATTGGTGGAAAAAATATTCTGATTTTGTTGCTAAAATTGACATTTATGTACCAAAAGGGTATATTTTTCATGATGTCAAAATAGAAACTGGATTTGGCAAAAGCAGTCTCTATGGATTAAATTCCTATAATATAGAAGTTGATAGCGGTTTTGGTAAATTAGATTTAAATCAAATCAGTTGTCAAAGTTTAAAACTTGAAACTGGTTTAGGACAGACAACAGGTCATCGTATTTTGTGTCAAAATAAATTGGCAATTGATACAGGGGTTGGGTCTGTTTCTTTAGGTGTTTTAACCCAAGATAATCATTTTGATTATAAAGTTGATGTTGGTTTAGGAAATGTGACATTAGGACAAAAGAGTTTTTCTGGTATTACTGATCAAACATCTTATAATGGAAATCAATTGTTGATAGATGTTGACTGTGGTATGGGAAATGTTGAAATAAAAATGGAGGGATAACAATGAATAAAAAATTATATCGATCAAAAGTAGATTCTATGATATGTGGTGTTTGTGGAGGTTTAGGAGAATATTTTGAAGTTGATTCTACCATTGTTAGATTGATTGCGATTGTCTTGATCTTTGGATGGGGTTCTGGATTATTGGCTTATTTGGTAGCAGCTATTATTATTCCTAAAAATCCTTATCAATAAAGTATATGCTTCATATACAAAATTTTTCTAAGAATTATCAAATTAAGCAGCTTACTGAAGTTGATTTGGATGAAATGTTATTATTTTGTCAAGAGAATACAACATATTATCATTATCATCCTGCGCAAGTTACAAAAGAATTATTAAAAAAAGATTTGTTTGATATCCCTCAAAATAAAAGTTATGAAGATAAATATTTTGTAGGATATTATGAAAAAGATACATTGATAGCTCTACTTGATTTGATAGATCATTTTCCACAAGATCATGAAGCTTATATTGGTTTTTTTATGATGAATATGGCTTATCAAGGAAGTGGAAGAGGAACAGCGATTATTGATGAATTAATCAATTATTTAAGAAAAACAGGGTATCAAAAAATAAGATTAGGAATTGATAAAGGGAATCCTCAAAGTGAAGCATTTTGGACAAAACATCAATTTAAAAAAACAAGAGAAGAAGTCCAAGATGGTGTTTATACTTATTTACGTATGGAATTGTATTTATAAAAAGGGCTGTAAAGAAAAACTCTTCATATAGAGTTCTTTACAGCTTTTTTTGTTTTTTTATCAATAAAATATTTGAAAAAGTATCGCTAGTGTCTTTTTTTGATAGAATAATTTCATAAATATAAAAAAGAAGTCAAGAAACTTTCGTTTCTTTGCTTCTTTTTATACGTTTTCAGTTGTTGCACAGACAATGATTGCACCAACAACAGAAAGAATAGCACTTACAAGTAATACTTCGTGAACACCAATAGCGTCTAATAAAATACCACCACAGAAGCTGGCAAAAACACCTGATAATGTCATCGACATTGTTACTAATGATTGACCTTTTACACGGTCAGCAACAGCAACTTTTTGATTGACATAATAAACAGATGCAGGAATAAATAATGCATAAGCAAACATTTGTAAGATTTGCGCTATATAAATCATAATCATATTTGTTGCAAAATATGTAATTGTATGTTTTGCGACAAACATAATTATAGAGAATTTAATGAGTGTTCCACAATTGATTTTTTCACTTAATTTACTAAATAACGCCATTGTTGGAAGTTCTAGCATTGCGGCTACAAAAACAGCATTTCCCATATCAGAACTTGTTCCACCAATATTAGTGATTACTTGAATAAAGAAATTGTTTATAATTGTATGAGCGAAATAAACAAGAACAAAACCTAAGAGGAAAATAATGAATTTTTTGTATTTCATACAAAATTTTCCAAAAGATAATTGTTGAACGTCATCTTTTTTTTGATGTTCTTCAATAATTTCATAATGTCCTGTTTTTGGTAAAACAAACAATCTGACAACAACAAATAATAAAGCAGTAAAAATGATATAGAAAAGTGGTAGGATGCCTGGTGAAAAGCTTTCTACAACATATCCTAACACCATGCTTGCAAAAGCATAGGCAACAGAACCTAAACCTCTTGCTAGGCCATAATTGATTTCAATACCATATTTTTCAAAAACAAAAGCGAGTGAATTCATCAATGGCATTATAGTCGACATGATTGCGAAAATTGTCACGACTAAAAATAAAACAAATAAAGTACTACCTGGGATAAGATATAAAACAGCAGATAGAACAATGACAATCAAAGCAATGATTGAAATGACATTTCTCATTTCAATATTTTGATGATTATCAACAAAAGATGCTAAGACAGGTTGTGTAAAAACTGCAATAATATTAGAAATGGCTAAAGCAATTCCAATTTCAGAATTGGTACACCCTTTATCTAATAAAAAGACAGATGCATAACCCATCATTGAACAAAATGCTGCGAAGTAAAAAACTTGACTGCCAGCGTATTTTAAGTCAAGACTGCGTATTTTTTTCATGAAAGATCCTCCTTAAACAAAATGATTATAACATTATTTCTCAATGAATGATGGCATTTTCAAAATGTGTAAAAGATCAACGATGTTCTTTTTTCCACTTTTTAATTTGTTCTAATCTTTGTTTAACTTTGATTTCACTACCTTGATTTGTTGGATGATAATAAGAAGCATCCTTGAGACTCTCTGGTAAACAGGTCATTGTTGTAAGTTTATTTTGATAATCATGAGCATATTGATAACCTTTACCATAATTTAATTCTTTCATTAATTGTGTTGGTGCATTTCTTAAATGTAAAGGGACAGGCTCAGCCATAGATTTTAAAGCATCTTTTTTAGCACTTTCATAAGCTGTATATAAAGCATTCGATTTCACAGATAAAGAAAGATAGATCACGACATGTGTTAAATGAACAGAACATTCCGGCATTCCTAAAAAGTGACATGCCTGATAGCCGTTGATGGCAATCTGTAAAGCATGGCTATCTGCCATACCAATATCTTCACTTGCAAATCTGATAAGTCTTCTGGCAATATATAATGGATCTTCTCCAGCTTCTAACATTCTTGCTAACCAATATATAGCAGCATCTACATCACTATTTCTCATAGATTTATGTAAAGCAGAGATCAAGTTATAATGTTCTTCTCCTTTTTTATCATAAAGTAAAGATTTGGTGTTGGTACATTGTTCAATGATATCTTTTGTGACAATGATCTGTTGATCTTCTTTGAGACCATTGAAGACGACTATTTCTAAAGTATTTAAAGCGATTCGGGCATCTCCATTTGCAAACATAGCAATCATTTCTATACAATCTTCATCAATGACGATCTTTTGCTTTCCAAAACCATTGTCATTATGGAGAGCTCGTTGTATTAATTCGATGATATCTTCGTTTGTTAATGCTTTCAAAACAAAGACTTTACATCTTGATAGGAGTGCAGAATTAATTTCAAAAGATGGATTTTCAGTTGTTGCCCCGATGAGAATGATGCTTCCTTTTTCAACATAAGGTAGAAATGCATCTTGTTGAGCCTTATTAAAGCGATGTATTTCATCAACAAAGACAATTGTTTTGATACCATGTTCTCTACTTTCTTGTGCTTCTTTCATAACAACTTTAATTTCTTTAATACCACTGTTTACTGCTGAAAAATCAATAAAATGAGATTTTGTTGTCTGGGCAATAATTCTTGCCAATGTTGTTTTACCAACACCTGGAGGTCCCCAAAATATCATTGAAGGAACCGTATCGTTTTCTATCATTTGGCGAAGTATTTTATTTTGACCAACAAGATGTTTTTGACCGATATATTCTTCTAATGTTTGCGGTCTTAAACGACTCGCTAAAGGATCTTTTAATTGATTTTCAAATAAACTTCCTTGTTTCATTCTTTTGACTCCTTTATATGATAAAGACAAGAATATTTTTCTATGAGATAATCAATATAAATATTGACATCAAAATCTTGATGTGTAACTTTTTGCATCATTTCATTAGCGTTGTACAAGGCACCATAACGGTGAATATGTTCTTTTAACCAATCGTTAATAACATCGAAATGGTGATGTGCTAAAACATCATCAACATCAACATCTTTATTCATTTCTTGGAAAAACTGTGCAGCAAAAGCACTACCTAAAGCATAAGTTGGAAAATAACCAAAATCACCACCAGACCAATGAATATCTTGCAAAATACCAGACTTTGCATCTGCTGGTCTTATACCTAAATATTGTTCATATTTATCTGCCCAGAGTTGATCTAAATGATCAAAATCAACATCTCCATTGATCATATCTTTTTCTAATTCATAACGGATCAAAATATGTAATGGATAAGTCAATTCATCTGCCTCAGTTCTTATCAATGATGGTTGAGATACATTTATCATTTGAACAAACTGATCTAATGATAGATCTTTTAATTGTTTAGGGAAAATTTTTTGTATTTGAGGATAAAGACAAATCCAGAAAGATTTCCTTTTTCCAATATAGTTTTCTAAAAAACGGCTTTGTGATTCATGCATACCACAAGTCATAGATGAAGCAACTTTTAATCCGGCAAGTGATTCATCCATATTAAGATGATATAAAGCATGACCATATTCATGAATAATAGAAAATAAAGAACTAATTAAAGAATTTTCTAAATATTTTGTTGTTATTCTGACATCATGTAATGAAAAATCAGTCGTAAATGGATGTTCTGTTGTTCCTAAATAACAGTTTTCTTTTTGAAAATGTAAATAATCTTTTAAAAGTTCTGTTACTTTCTCTTGTTTTGTGATTTCAAAATTTTGGTGAAGTGGTGTATCATCAATGAAAATACCTTCATTCATCACTTTTTTGACAAAAGGAACAAGTCGATTTTTTATAGCGTTGAAAAAATGATCATATTTTTCAATAGACATACCTGTTTCGTAATCGTCTAACATATCATCATACAATGTTTTTTTAACACCATAATATTGATAAGATTGTTTTTTTATAGCGACGATTTCTTTTAAACAATCTTTAAACATTGCGTAATTGTTTGCATTTTTTGCTTGACGCCAGACAACTTCTCCTTTTGTATATGTTTGTTGCATTTTTATATAAAAATCCTTAGGTAATAATGCTGTTTTATTGACTTCTTTTAAAGAAAGTTGAATATCTTTATTGATGATTTCTCCTAAATCCATATGATGAAGTTGTTGTAATTTATCAATATGATCAGGATTTATCATATAATCATATAATTCTCCTGATAAAAGAGACATCATTTGAATACAATAATCATTTCCATTAACAGGGGCAATTGTTGACATATCAAAAAACATTGTTTTTAAAGCCAATTCATAAGCCTGACATTTTTCATTGTAGTTTTTATAAAATTGTAAAGCTTCTTCTTTGTCCATAGTCTCACCTCATATTTATAGTATCACTTTTCAGCATAAAAAGATAAAGTTAAGCGTATTTATTTTTGTAATACTATGTTATAATGATTTCATTGGAGGAATATAGAAAATGAAAAGATTAGAAAACAAAGTTGCAATCGTTACAGGTGGAAATGCAGGTGTAGGTAGTGAAATTGCAAAACTATTTGCAAGTGAAGGAGCTACAGTTGTTATTTCTGCAAGACGAGTTGAACCATTAGAAGAAGTGGCTAAAGAAATTCGAGAAGCTGGGGGAGAAGTATTATGTGTGCCAACAGATATCTCAAAAGTTGATGATGTGAAAAACTTAGTGAATAAAACAGTTGAAACTTATGGAAGAGTTGATATTTTAGTCAATAATGCTGGTATTCTTGATAAAGGATTAAACGCTATTGATCGTGTTGATTATGATGATTTAGATAGAGTTATTGATATTAATGAAAAAGGAACAATCTATTGTATGTCAGAAGCTTTAAAAGTGATGACAAGTGGAGCTTCAATTGTGAATATTTCTAGTGTTGCTGGTCAATATGGAGCAGGTGGTGCAGCTTATGTAGCATCAAAGGCAGCAATTATTGGTATTACAAAACATACAGCAATGCGTTTTGCAGCTGAAAAGATTCGTTGTAATGTTATCTGTCCAGGATCAATTACAACATCAATGTCTGCTGGTTTAACACCTGAAACAATGGATCTTAAGATGTTTGGAGCAATGCGTGCTCACAGTGACTTATCATTAAGTCCATGTAGTGCTTTAGATGTTGCAAAAATCGCTTTATTCTTAGCAAGTGATGAAGCAGCTCCTTTAACAGGTCAAGTTGTTGTCAGTGACTACGGTGTAGATTTATAATCACAAACACGTATTCTTAAGAATGCGTGTTTTTCTTTTCATATTCTTATAAAACAATTGACAAATGAATTATTTTTTGTCATAACTTTATTAAGACATAAAAAAGATGAGAGGTAATGTAAATGAAAAGTTTTGTAAGAAAAAATATTGATCATAATCCTATCGTTGATAATGTATTTAAAATTGTCAATATGGCTAATGAAGCAATTGCTAAAAAAGGAAAAGAAAATGTCATTAACGCTACAATTGGTTCATTATATGATGAACATGGACAATTGGTTGCTTTAGATACAGTTTTTAACTCATATAATAGTTTAGATAACAGAACAAAAGCGAAATATGCTTCTAGCTTTGATGGAAATCCAAACTTTAGAGAACAAGTTTATAATTGGGTCATTCAAGATACACCAATGACTTTAGCACATAGTGTGATTGCAACACCAGGTGGTTCTGGAGCTGTCAGTTCAACTATTTTAAATGTTTTAGATAATGAACAAACATTAATCATTCCTCATATTGCTTGGGGAAATTATAAATCAATGGCGACGATTGCTAATTGTGATGTCAAAACATATCAAATGTTTGATGGAGATGCTTTTAATATCAATAGTTTTAAAGAAGTATGTCGAGAAGTGATGAATAAACAAGGAAAAGTATTAGCGATTATTAATGATCCTTGTCATAATCCAACTGGATATTCAATGACTTTAGAAGAATGGGAAGAAGTGATTGCTTTTGTCAATGAATTATCTAAGGAAGGACCAGTCATCATCTTAGATGATATTGCTTATATTGATTATTCATATGATTTAAAGAATTCTCGTCAATACATGAATGCTTTTAATCAAATTAATGATGATGTCATGATTGTTGTAGCTTTTTCATGTTCAAAAACATTAACATCTTATGGTTTAAGATGTGGAGGAGCATTAATCTTAGCAAAAGAACAAGAAAGTGTCAGATCATTAGAAATTTTAATGGAAAAACATGCCAGAGCAAGCTGGTCAAATATTCCTAATGCGGCAATGGAAAACTTTGTCAAAGTGACAACTGATTATAAAGATGAATTTAATGAAGAAAAACAAAAATATGTTGATTTATTAAGACAAAGATGTGATATCTTTAAAACAGAAGCAGATGAATGTGGTTTGGTTTATTACCCATATAAAGAAGGATTCTTTGTCACTTTAAAAATAGAAGATGATGAATTACTCACAAAATTCCATGAAGCAATGTTAGCAAAAGATATTTATACAATTAAGGTCAATAAAGGAATTCGTGTGGCTTTATGTTCGCTTTCTATTGATAAATGTGAAGGACTTGCATTTAAGATGAAAGAAATTTTAGATTCTATTCAATAATCGTTGAAAAACGATTATTTTTTATAAACTTATGATAAGAAGAGAATATCATTTTCAAGGACGAGTTCAAGGTGTTGGCTTTCGCTATCGTTGTTATAACATTGCACATCAGCTTCATTTAACAGGATTTGTGAAAAATGAATATGATTATAGTGTTACTGCAGAAATTCAAGGAGAAGAAGCAGTTATTGAAAAGATGATTGAAAGATTATTTCAAGAACCTTTTATTCAAATAGATCATATTTCTTATAAACCATTAGATGTTATCAAAAATGAAAATACTTTTGAAGTGAGGTATTAACATGGGAAAAGAAAAAAGAGAAATTAAAGATTTTGCTGAAATCATCGATTTAATCAATAATATTGATACGATTCATCTTGGTATTCATCATGAATTGTATCCTTATGTTGTTCCTGTTTCATTTGGATACTGCATTGAAAATGGAAATCTTGTTTTCTATTTTCATGGTGCCAAGGCGGGGAAAAAATATAAATTATTACAAATGAATCCTTATGTTTGTTTAGAAGGAGATAACTGTTATCGTTTTAAAGATACAATTTCTTCAGTGACGTGTCTTTATGAAAGTTTTATAGCTTATGGAAAATGTGAACTCATTGATGACCGACAAGAATCACTAAAAGCATTACAGCTTTTATTAGATCATTGTGGTTATCACCAACATAGTATTCATGAAGAGGCACTTGAGATGACGGCTATTTTTAAAGTGACAGTTGATTCGATTACAGGAAAAAGAAGATTTTAAACCACATCATATGTTTTTTTATATGGACAACAATATCATATTATAGAGTATAAAAAAGTATAGTGTTATGAAAAGATTATCATTTGATCGTAGAGATAGCTTTTTCATGTGGATTTCATCCTACGAGTTATTTAATTAGAAAAAATAGGAATATCACTTCATCAATACAAAATGATCATGATATGATTATCTAAATTTCTTTATATTGATAATAAATAAGAT
>CAMFRJ010000023.1 GCA_945981915.1 uncultured Erysipelotrichaceae bacterium | reverse complement strand
AAAAGAAAAAATAGTAAGCGGTACGGCCTTACTATTTTAGACAATTCCAGTTTGTAGAGATGACATGAAAAATGAAGCTTAAGGAACAGAGCTTTACCCTGTTTGCCTATACAAATTATAGGGCAATTCAAGGTTATCACAGGCTCGAAACCCTAGATTTTAAGGGAAAAGGTGCGTTCCACCATTCCCTTGTACAGTAGGGGTTGCATAGGTTTTTTATTGAACAACCGAGCCATGTTGAAAGTATTGTGTTGATGTCAAGGAAAGATAAATAAGTGCTAGACATTGGTGTATTTTCATGTTTAGATAACATTTTGAAAAAGCGAGTTTGTTTGATATGAGAACATATTGACTAAAAACGAGTATCTAGGGTTTAGGATATGGATGAGATATCATAAGTTTTGGTACTGAAAGTGATGTTATTAGGGTACAAATTTAACTTGAGCGTGCAGATGAGATGATACCAAATTCATTCGCTTGACTGTTGGTAATATGTCAGGTAGTGAATGAGTTGTTTGAAAAATTGATTCAATGAAATGAGGAAGATCTATTCTTCCTTTTTTACTTGTTCTATATAAAAATTTAACATGAATTGATAGATGCTCTCTCTTTTCTTTTTTATAATAAAAGTAATTGTTGTAAAGGGAAAATGAGCATGAATAAAGAAGAAATACTAAATTATATTATAAAAAATGAACTGATCTATCCTGTTTTTCAACCGATTGTATCTTTAAAAGATAACAAGATTTTTGCATATGAAGCTTTAAGTCGTATAGCCGATAGGACAATTGAGTTATCTATTACAGAATTATATGAAATTGCAAGGAAGTATCAAAGAGTCTGGGAATTAGAAAAAATATGTAGAAAGAAAGCTCTTTTGAAAGCAAAAAGTAAGCCTGAAGGAATTAAACTTTTTTTGAATGTAGATGGCAATATATTACATGAGGATTCTTTTAAAGAAGGATTTACAAAAAATCAGATCAATCAATATGGGTTAAGACCACAGGACGTTGTTTTTGAGATTACAGAACGTGTAGAAATTAATCATTATCAATCATTATTGAGTCTTGTGAATCATTATCAAAGCCAGGGTTATGAAATAGCCATTGATGATGTTGGTTCAGGATATTCAAATCTTAATCGTATAGTATATACAGCTCCTAAATATTTAAAAATAGATATGGAGTTGATAAGAGATATTCATCAATATAAAGAAAAAAGAGCTATGGTCAAAGCTCTCGTTTCATATTGTCAAGAAGTGAACTGTCTGTTGATTGCAGAAGGTGTAGAAACAAAACAGGAATATATATGTTTAAAAGATCTAGGAGTAGAACTTGTTCAAGGTTTTTATTTTGGAAAACCACAACCTGATTTTTTATAAAAATTGTAGAAAATCAAAAAATAGAGATACTATTTTTTGTTGATATGATGCATGTTTTTTGTATTTATGTAAAAAACAAAGGAATATCACATATTTTGTTTGAAAAATTGAAAAAAGATGATATGATGTTAGCATTCGAAAATAATATGAAGTTAGTTGAATATTTGCGGTCTGCTTTATTATCTGCACTTAATCATGATAACTGAAGTTGATGGAGGATATGATGAATTCAGGAAATTTTGTAGAGATTTATGCAGTCAATTTAATTGGCATTCTATTGATGATGTTTTTACGATTAACGAGAGTAAAAAGTAATGAAAAGTTTCCTAATGGTGAAAAGATCTTCGATATTCTGATTTGGTTAACCATTATGGGTTGCTTTATAGAAATGTTAACATTTGTGATTGATGGGAAAATATTTCCAGGATGTAAGATACTTTCCTATGTTATGAATAGCTTATGTTATATAGGAACTTGTACAGTGGGTTATTTCTGGTGTTTATATGTTGATTTTCGTTTGCATAAAAGTATTAATAGTGTTTACAAACAGGCAAAATATTTGTTTTTTCCTTTAGGAATTGATATTGTCATGAATTTGTTTAACTATTATAATCATTGGATTTTTTCTATTACCCAAGATAATGTTTATCAAAGAGGACAGTTTGTCTTAGTGATTTATGTGATTTTATTTTTCTATTTTTTCTATAGTATTTATTTGGTTGAAAAGTCAAAAAGAAAAGGTTTGGATATTAAATTTTTTCCAGTCTATTATTTTGTGATTCCTTGTATCACCGGAACACTTATTCAGGGATTCTTTTATGGAATCACAGCAGGATGGACTTCAGTGGCTATTGCTTTTATCTTTGTCTATATTCAAGTACAATCTATGAATGCATATGTTGATTCTCTTTCAGGTTTATATAATCGTCGCTATATGGATCATATTTTGAGTACATTTAAAAAACGTGGACAACAAAATGTTTATGGAATAATGATCGATGTCAATGATTTTAAAAGTATCAATGATCATTATGGACATTTTCAAGGAGATAATGCAATTCGTATCATTGGTGAAATCTTAACGAAATCTCTTGATGAGCATTGTTTGGCGATTCGTTATGCAGGTGATGAATTTATTTTTTTGATGCAAAGTGATAGTGAAACTGATGTTAAATTGATGATTAGGAAGATTGAAGATGATATCGATGAATGGAATCAAACTGGAAAAGTACCTTTTCAGTTATCTTTGGCAATGGGTTATAGTCAATTTGATACAGTATCTACTGATATTGAAAAATTCTTATCTGATATGGATAAAGAAATGTATTTGGCTAAAAAGAATTATTATCAACAAATTGGTATTGATAGAAGACATTAAAGACAAGGGGAACCTTGTTTTTTGTTAGCTTATTTTTCATTTTTTTATGTATATATGTTATAATAGGGACAGATAAAAAGTATGAGTGAAGGTATGATATGAATATTATAGCAGTAGATGATGAAAAAATAGCTTTAGAAGGGTTGATATCTGTTATTTCAAAAGTTGTTCCTGAGTGTCAAATCTGTGGCTTTAAGTCAGGAGATGGTGCATTGAAATATATTGATAAAAATAGTTGTGATATTGTTTTTTTAGATATTGAAATGAGAGGTATGAATGGTATTTCATTAGCTAAAAAATTAAAGCTGATACAGCCACAAATCAATATTATATTTACAACAGGTTATAGTGAATATGCTCCTGATGCTTTTGAATTGCATGCGAGTGGATATGTGATGAAACCTATTACTGAAGAGAAAATTAAAATAGAATTAGATAATTTGCGTCATCCTCTAGATATGGCTGTTAAAAAGAGATTGAATGTGAAAACTTTTGGTAATTTTGAATGCTTTGTTCAAAATGAGCCTATTCAATTCAAATATAATAAAACAAGAGAGTTGTTCGCTTATTTGGTGGATCGTAATGGAGCTATGTGTAGTAATGGGGAAATTATTTCTATTTTATGGGAAGATAGTGCAAAAACAACAAGTGTGTCTTCTTATCTAAGAAATTTATATAGTGATTTGATTCATACTCTTGATGATTTGGGATGTCATGGTGTTATCGTCAAATCAAGGGGAAGAATCGGGATCAATCCAGATATGATTTCTTGTGATTATTATGATTGGTTAAAAGGTAAAGCATATGCAATCAACTTATTTAATGGGGAATATATGACACAATACAGTTGGAGTGATTTTTCATTAAGTGATTTTCAAAATGATAGGGATTAGGAAATTATTTTTTATATAAGAGGAATGAATAATGAAAAAATTTGATCAATTGATCAATATTGTTTTTTGTGGACTGCTTTGTGTAATAGTGATGATGTTAGGATATGCTGCTCTTTATGATAATAATAAAGAATTCTCACTAAGAAATGATACAGGTTTTTACCAATTAGACAATTATTTATATCATATTGAAGAGAAGAAAACTGCACCTTTGGACGTACAAAGAGTTTATCAATTCACATTAGATGATCGTTCATATACTGAAAATACGCTAGCTTTCTATATTGTTCATCATTATGCAGATGTCTATATAGATGATGAATTGGTTTACCAGCTTTCACTTAATAAAAACAATTCTTTTTTAAAGACAATTGGAAGTAATTGGGTATTTGTTCCACTTTATCAAAGTGATGTTGGTAAAACGATAAAAATCGTAGCAACACCTGTTTATGAATCAGTGAAAGATAGAAATATTGATTTTTTGATTGGTTCTAAGCAAGATATATATTCATGGTGTATCCATGAGGATCTGCCACAGTTACTGATTAGTGCTATTATTCTCTTTATCGGAGTTCTCTTTTTATTCTTTTCAATATATTTAGCTTTTCATCATAAAAACAATATCAAAATGACATATTTGGGATTATTTTCAATTTTGTTAGGTTTATGGAAAATATCGGATACCAGAGCATCACCGTTATTATTTCCTCATCATAGCACTATGTTATCTTGTCTTTCCATACTTACTTTAATGATTGTCGCTATTCCTTTATTGAAACTGATTCGCAATATTGAACATAGAGAAGCAAATCTTATTTTTAATCATTTGATTATGTTATTTCTAATTGGTGATTATGTCATGATATGTTTACAATTATTCCATATTGCTGATCTTAGGGAAACACTATTTTTGATTCACATTTTTATTATTTTATCAGCAATTATTTTAATTGGTTATGTCATATATTATCATCGCCAATATTCTTTCAAAGAAAGAACAATGCAAATTCTCGTATCATTTTGCACGATTGGTGGTATCATTGATGTTTGTATATTTTATGTACGCGGGCATTCTTCAGGTTTGATCTTTACTTTACTTGGTTTTTTGATGTATACAGTTTTGGCAGCTTTTAGGTTCGTTTTAGACTATATTCATCAGGAACAAAAAATTAAAGAACAAGAAACTGAATTGATGAAAAATCGTATTTCAATTATGATTAGTCAGATACAACCTCACTTTTTATATAATTCGTTAAATACAATTTATCATTTATGTGAAAAAAATCCTCTTATTGCGAAAAGGGCAATCAGTGATTTTTCAGAATATTTACGTGTGAATGTTGATTCATTAAAAAGAGAGACACCTGTTTCCTTTGATGTTGAATTAAAACATGTCAAAACCTATTTAGCTTTAGAAAAAATGAGATTTGATGATGATTTGAATATTATTTATGATATTCAAGAAACACACTTTTCTATTCCAGCTTTAACAATTCAACCTTTGGTTGAAAACGCTGTTAAGCATGGATTGAAAGAACCTGTTCAAATGATTACCATTACCATTCGAACACAAGAATTGGAAGATCATTATCAAATTGAAGTTATTGATGATGGTGTAGGATTTGATTTCAATAATGAAGATGGGCCAAGTCATGTCGGCCTTAGAAATGTGAAAAATCGTTTGAAAGAGATGTGTCGAGGAACGCTTTTGATTCGTTCAGCTCCCGGACAGGGGACACATGTTATCATCTCAATTCCTAAAAGCGACATGCTATAGAGATGTTTTCATATGTTTTGATGTATTGGTGTTTTCAATGATCTGAAAATGATCATATTCATGAAATAGTAAAATGGGTCAATCATTTTGAAAGGTTGGGAATAATATGAATTTATTGATTACAATGAGAGAAGAAATATTATGTTTGATTATTCTTGTTTTCTTATTTTTAACAAGTCAACTTTATAAGATTGGTAAAGAAAATAGAAGTTTCTTTAAAATATGTTCTTTTGCGATTGGACATATTGTTTTTGATCTTATTACTGTGTTTTGGGTCAATCATCTGACTGTTATTCCTCATTCTATTAATTGGTTTGCTCATGTACTGTTTTATCTTTTTGCTCTATTATTTACTAGAGAATTATTATTATACGTCGTTAAACTTGTTTCTTTGGATGAAAAAGAAAGACAGGTTCAAAAAATTTCTTTAGGAATCATTATTGTTTATTGTTTCGCTTTGCCATTTTTGCCAATGGATTTTTTAAAGGGAAATGGAACGATGTATAGTTATGGAATGGCTGCTTTTGTTGGCTATGCAGTTGCTTTGCTGTTTTTATTGTTTGCTATTTTGTTACTAGCAAAACATTATCATAATCTTAATACACATATTCGAAGAACACTGGTTCCTTCTTTGATCATTGCTGTTGTTGCAGAAATTATTCAAATCATGGTTCCTGAGCTATTATTTACTGGAGCTTCAGTAACCATTCTTACAATTGGCGTTTTCTTTGGATTAGAAAATCCAGCTACTTTTTTTCAGACAAAAGCTATTTTAGACGCTTTAACAGGAGTTAAGAATAGAAATGTTTATGAATATGATTTTGCTGCTTTAAAAAATGATTATGAAAAAGGCAAATATGATGATCGACCTATTGGATTAGTCTTTTGTGATCTTAATGGTTTAAAAAAAGTGAATGATCTTTACGGACATATGAAAGGTGATGAATATATCGGAACAGTTGCTCAGATACTCACTGAACAGATGCTTCTCTCTCGAGATATTTATCGTATGGGAGGAGATGAGTTTTTAGTTGTTTATATTGGAGTCAGTAGAGAAAAAATAGAAAAAGAAATAGATCATGTTAAGAAAGCATGTCAGGATATTTCTTATCAATACTCATTTCCTATAGAAGTTGCTATGGGTTTTGCAATTTCAGGAGCTGAATATAGTTCGTTAAAAGAAGTTTTACAACAAGCTGATCATAATATGTATCAAAATAAATGGAAAATGAAAAATGAAATTTTGTTGAGCCAAAAAACGGATAATTATGCACATTTTAGTGATCAATTAGATAAATCAGGCTTGGATACAAGAGTTTTTGATGCTTTTGCAAGTACTTCTGACCATAGTTATATCTATTTATGCAATATGCGTACCAATGTGTCACGTTGGTCTAAAAATGCAGTTGATTATTTTGGACTTCCAGGAGAATATATGTTAGATGCAGGAACGATTTGGGAAGGATTTATCCATCCTGAAGATCGAGAAGCTTATAAAAAAGATATTCAATTGGTTTTTTCTGGAAAAAAGGATAAGCATAATGTAGAATATCGTGCAAAAAATAAAGAAGGAAAATACGTTGTTTGTACATGTCAGGGAACAATCTTAAAAGGAGAAAACGGTGATGTTGACCTATTTGCAGGAACTCTTTTTAATCATGGAATCATTGATGGTATAGATCCGGTAACAGGACTTCATAATCAAAGAGAGTATTCTCATTTGTTAGAAAAGATTTTTGAAAATAAATCAACAGCTAGTATTTTATTGATAGGGATCAATAATTTTGGTCGTGTCAATGTTGTTTATGGAAATAATTTTGGAAATGAAGTTTTACGTTTATTTGCTTTACAATTAAGAAAACAAATAGGTGTACAAGGGCGCGTTTTCCGTATGGATGGGGCAAAGTTTGCCATTTGTCTTCAAAATGGAAGTAAAGAAAAACTAGAAGATATCTATAATGAGGCGAAGCATATTGGTAAAAAAGGCATCTATTTAGAAAATATTCCTGTTCCTTTAACATTATCTGCTGGTGGAGCAGTTATTGATAATCTCAATGTTAATGAACAATGGATTAGAAATGGAGTCGAATATGCTTTGAGTCAATCAAAGCATGAAAATCATGGTGTCTTGACATTCTGGGGAGAAGGTGTTCAGGGTTATGATGAAAAACGTCTTGAACTATATTATGAATTGAGTCAAAGTATTATCAATCATTGTGATGGCTATTTCATCAATTATCAGCCACTCATTGATACCCAAAATGAACAGATCATAGGTGTGGAAGCTTTATTAAGATGGAAAAATGAAGATTTTGGTGTGGTTTCACCTGGATGTTTTATCGAATGGCTTGAAATGGATCCAAGTTTCATAGATCTAGGATGGTGGATCATTAGACAAGTAATCCAAGATATGAAACCATGGGTAGATAAAGATCCTCAGTTCATTGTCAATATTAATATAACCGCCAAACAAATCTCTCATCCGGAATTTCATCGCACATTGGTGTCACTACTTGATGAATATGATTTTCCACATCAATCATTGTGTTTAGAATTAACGGAAAGATGTCGAAGTTTAGATTATACAATTTTAAAAGATAAGTTGGATTATTTGAATGAACAAAATATTCTTGTGGCAATGGATGATATGGGTACAGGTAGTGCTTCATTGAGCCTAGTTTTAGAATTACCAATTGATATAGTGAAAATTGATATGTCATTGATTAAGAATATTTCACATAAACATGCCAATCAGTTGTTTGTTTCAAGTATTATTGAAACAACAAACAAATTATCTATAAAGAGTTGTTTAGAAGGTGTCGAATATGATACTGATTATGAATATTTAAAAAATATTCATGCTTCTTATTATCAAGGATATTATTTTTCTAAACCAGTTTCTTTAAAAGAACTTTTATTAATAGATAAATGGAGAAAAGATGGGATGAGTTTTTCTCAAATTAAAAAGATGATAGAAACAAAAGATCAATAAAAAAAGAATCATATGATTCTTTTTTTATCAGTATAGGGAGGATATGTATGCAAGAAAAACTAATCAGATGGTATCAAGATAATCATAGGGATTTTCCTTGGCGAGAAAATGATGATCCTTATCGTATCTGGATCAGTGAAATCATGTTACAACAAACAACAACAGAGGCAGTGATTCCTTATTTTGAAAGATTTATGAAAGTTTTTCCTGATGTGATTGCTCTTGGGAAAGCGCCATTAGATGATGTTTATAAATTATGGGAAGGATTAGGATATTATCGAAGAGCAAAACATCTTCATGAAACAGCATTATTGATCAAAGAAAAATATGATGGACATTTTCCTCGTGATTATCAAGATATCTTATCATTAAAAGGTATAGGACAATATACAGCAGGGGCTATTTCATCGATTGCTTTTCATCAATGTGTTCCTGCAGTTGATGGTAATGTTTTAAGAATCATCTCTCGCTTATATTTATTAGATGATAATATTGCTTTAAATAAAACACAAAAAAAGATCTATCAGATCGTTGAAAAATTAATTCAACATCAAGATGCATCTTCATTTAATCAGGGATTGATGGATCTTGGAGCGATGATCTGTAGACCGCTTCATCCCCACTGTCAATTGTGTCCCATTCAGGATGATTGTCAAGCTTATCAGCATCATCAACAGGATGTTTTACCAGTCAATATAAAAAAGATCAGACATCAGGACATTCATTATATAACAGGTGTGATTACTTATCAGGAGAAATTTTTACTGTTGAAAAATAAAGAAGGGTTGTTAGAAAATCTTTATGGTTTTGTTCAATATGATTTGGAAAGCCCCTACTCATTTGTAGAAAGATTTCATGATGAATATGGTCAAGACCTTCAAATCAATTGCTTTATTAAAGATATCAAACATGTTTTTACACATCGTACCTGGTATATGCATATATATCATTTTGAATTGACACAAGAGATGGCTGGAATGTATTCTCTTGAGCAAATTGCACAACTTCCTATTTCAACTGCTCATCAAAAGGTATTAAAGGCATTTTTGAAATATCAATAGAGTTCATGTAAATGTCAAATTTCTAAGATATGATAGAAATAAGGATGTGAGAATATGCTACGTCATAAAAAAATAAAACAAGAGACAAAAATCAAGGATTGTTCTTTTTGTGTGGATTATAAAAAAGATTATATTGATCACCAAACTATTGTTTTTGGTCATAGTGAAGAACAATTGGAATATTTAGAGTATATGCATCTTGTTGGACCTAAAGGTCTCAACAAACGTGTCAAGATCAATAGATTAATCGAAATAATTCCTGAAAATAATTTCTATGCTTTGGTTGTAGAAAGAGAAGTTGGCCAACTGATAGATAAAGGTTTTATCTTTACAAATGAACAATTGACAACGACTAATGATATGAATGAAGTCTCTAATCATTATATTCATTATTTATTGGAACAAATGAATAGTGGAAAATATGAATTATTGGATACTTTATTAGAAGAATTAGCATTACACAGTGATTTTATTTCTATTTTTGAAGGAGATAAGCAACCTTCTTTTCTTATTGACAATAAACACTATTATCCTTTATTTTCAAGTGTTGAAGAATTAAATAAATATCAACAATGTCAAAAAACTTTTGTTTTTTCATTAAGTGAATACATTAGGATTGTACTTAATGATCCTTCATATTCTGGTATCATCATTAATCCTACAACACATAAAAGAAGTATTATCTTAAATAAAGACATCTTA
>CAMFRJ010000022.1 GCA_945981915.1 uncultured Erysipelotrichaceae bacterium | reverse complement strand
ATTCATAATACACTCTTTTCTTCCCTTCGTCAACTCATTTTTACTATTTTTTTAATTTTTTTAAAAAAAGATTTAAGTGCTTTAACTGCCACCTAAATCTTTAATATCTTTTTCTTTGATTTTTTCGTTTTTTTCTATTTTATTGATAACAGAAATAATCTTCTTGAGTTGCTTTTCATCCGCCTCAATAATAGAAACGTTTTTTCCAGGCATTGAATATGTTTTTGTTGTCTTTTTCATTTCACCACTGACCTGTGCATTAAACATTTCCCAAGAACCACCTTGATCCAATTGCTGACTAATAAATGATTTTATATCATCACTACTCATATTTGTTTCAAAACATCCTTCTACTGCAGCTAATACATTGTTGTAGTTCGTGATTATTTTAGGTGACAAAGCTTTTTTAATCATCGCTTGTAACAACCTTTGTTGATTACGTCCTCTATCAAAATCTCCTGATGGTAAAGAGTATCTTTCTCTAACAAAGCACAGTGCTTTGTCTCCATCCATTTCATTTAATCCTTTATTAATATGATAATTTCCATGCATCGTATTAAATTCATATGGTGAATCAATTGTGACACCACCTAAAGCATCAATAATATTCGTAATGCCACTAAAATTCGTTTTTGCATAATAATTAATATCCAAATCTAAGAAATCTTCCAATGTTGTTATCGTTTCATCTATTCCATACATAGCTGAATGAGTTAACTTATCCTTTTTACCTTTACTATGAAGTGTTACATAGGTATCTCTTGGAATAGAAACCATCAAAATTTGTCTATTTTGTGGATTAACACAAACCAATAAATTCACATCAGTTCTTGAAATTGTTGAAACCGTTCCATAAGTATCTATTCCAGTGACATAGACAATGAAAGGTTCTTTTGTGATATCCGTTTCCTCTGTCACTGTTTTTATCTTTTCTTCTGTTTCAATTTTATAGACACTTCTTAATCGTTCATCAATACCTTCATGATTAGCCTCTAATAAAGCCATATATGCCTGATCAGCAACGATAGCCTTTACTTCACCATCATTGATTGCATCTCCTAAACTTGCATAATCATTGAAGTCTTTCGTTTTTAATTCTCTACCCATTGCATCTTCTATTTTAGAAAGAGCCGACATCATTATCGAATTATCTTTTTTTGTCTGAATTCCAATTTCTACATCTTTTAAATCTGAAAGTTTATGGTAATCACTATCTTTTGGGACATATACTGAAATCACTCTTGTTTGAATAAAAGAATTGGTGATATTTCCGATAAAACTATTTCCCCGTTTAACCATTACTGTCAAAAATACCAATAGAAAACTTAACAGGATACATGTTAATTTACTAACGATCAAACGAGTATATGTTCCTTCTCTTTTCTTCTTTTTCCATCCTGATTTCACAAATAATATCATTAAAATAAACAAGATAAATACCAATCCAACCAAGATCAAAAAATATTTAAACGGTAAAATATTCAATATATAAACATACATCAAGAATATAAGTGATACTATCATCTGAAATAAAAGAAGGACTTTTCTTGAAAGTAATCGATTAATTAAACTTCTTTTTCTTTTTCTACCCATCTTACTTTTCTCCTCCATATTTACCTATTTTAACACATGCTCACCTTCATTAAAAGAAAGTATATAAAAAAAAACAATTCTATTTATGTCTAAATGTGCCATAAATAAAATTGTTTATAAACATTAGTCATCATCTTCTGTTGTTTCTGTTTTCTTTGTTGTATCTTCTGGTTCTCCAGTTAAGCCTTTTACATCTGCATCTTTAATTTTCTTGCCATCATGAATATTATCAATTAATTTTCTTATCTTTCTAACACTTGAAGCGTATGGTTTCATCACATATATGCTTGTTCCAGACATTGAATAAGTATTAGATGTTAGATAACCTTGTCCCATGATCTGAACATTGAACACATCCCAATCAGCCATATCATCTAATTGCATATTAATCAATGATCTAATTTCACTAGATGACATATCTGTTTCAAAACATCCTTCAATCGCTGTTAAAATATTTTCAAAATTAGTAATGATCTTTGGAGACATTGCTTTTTCTAACATCGCTTTCAATAATTTTTGTTGATTACGGCCTCTATCAAAGTCTCCAGAAGGTAAGGCATATCTTTCTCTTACAAAACATAGTGCTTTGTCTCCGTCCATATGTTGTTTACCTTTAACAATATGATATCCACCATGTAATGTTGTAAAATCATAATCTGAATCGATTGTCACACCACCTAAGGCATCTACAATATTTGTGATACCACTGAAGTTTGTTCTTGCATAGTAATTGATTTCTACATCTAAGAAATCTTCAATTGTACTTACTGTTTCTTCAACACCATAAATTCCAGTATGTGTTAATTTATCCATTTTCCCATTTTTATGCAAATTGATCTGACAATCTCTTGGTATAGAGACCATTAAGATCTGTTTTGTTTTTGGATTAACATTAACAATCAAATTGACATCAGAACGAGACACAGTCGATACACTACCATAAGTATCTATTCCTGTAACATAAACAGTAAATGAGTTTTCAGTAACATCAGTAACTTGTGTTGTTGTTGATTTTGATTTCTTTTCAAATTCATAAACTTTGACTATTCTTGTTTCTTCATCAAAACCAGGATGATTGACTTCTAAATATGATTTATATTCATTACCAACAACAATAGCATCTACCGAACCATCATATAATCCTTCTACCAAATCAATATATTTATCATATTTAACATATTTTTGTGTATCAATTGTTTCTTCCATTTTCGCTAACGCCTTATTTAAGGTTGCTTTTTCTTTTTGGTAAGAAATTCCAAAATTTTTACCATCGAGATCTTTAAGAGTTGCTTCTCCATATTTTCCCTCTCTTAAGACAATAACATTAACTGCATATTTTTGTGTTGAAACTTGTACATTGTCAAAGAATTGAAGTCCTCTGTTAACATATAAACATCCAACACCTAACACAATAGATAAAAGTAAGCTTAATATTTTTGTAATGATAACACGTTTACTTATCTTTCCTTTTCTTTTTTCTTTATTTTTACCTGTTTGAATAATGATCCAAAACAAAGCAAATAGCGCTAATAAAACAGCCAGCAAAACAAGCAAATATTTATTTGGAAACAATTTTGCTTGATAAGCCATAAAAAGTAAAATGGCACTTGCTAATAACTGAATAAAAAGAATAAGAGCTCTTGATGTGACGATTTTAACAATCTTACTCATATTTATATACCTCCTACTTATTCTATCAAATCATACCATATTCGCTAATTATATTCAATTTTTAACAAATATCTTAAGAAAATAACCAGTCTGATGAGACTGGTTATGTCATATTTTTGATATTTGAATCCCTTTTTCTTCTAAAACAGCATGAACAACATTTCTTTTATTTGTTGAACTTCCACCAGAAGTACACGTTGATAACGTAATGATTGGTTGTTGACTATTTTGATCAACAGAAATAGAGAGATTGTTTGTTTCCATAATTTTTTGATAAAAAGCCTGCAAATCATTGATTTGCGAATTATACAATTCACTTACTGCTGAGATAATATGAGCTGCAAACACTTTATAGCGACTTACTGTCCCATCTGGTAAATAGATATAAATATAGGGATGTTGATTGGCAAATTCTTGATCTGTATATGATTTAATATCGTGAAACATAGATCCATTTTTCATATTATGTCCATAAATCACTGTGTTCAAATCATCAAATGGAGCCATATTTTCACTGGCAACAAAAATAGAACCAGCACTTAATTCCTTTTTATCTATATCACGATGAATATAACTGTCATTTGTTTCTCCTTGCAAAACAGGATAATTTACGTGAGTGTCTGGTATCTGTATCCACGCTTTTACATCTGCATTTCTTGCCTTTAATTCATCCCAATCAATTTGTAAATATGAAAACTCATCTTCTTCTACTATTGTTGTATATTCATCTGCCACATCATCATATGTATCATCAATTTTTTTATAATTTAAATATATATCAATAAGATTATATGCCGAGTAGCAAAATACAGTTAAACAGATTACCATTAAGATGCGTCTGACTATCTTTTTCATTATACATTAAACTTAAACAACATGACATCGCCATCTTGGCCTACATATTGTTTTCCTTCTTGTCTAATTTTTCCTGCTTCTTTTAAAGCCGCTTCACTACCATATGTGATTAAATCAGCAAAGCTGTAAGTTTCCGCCTTAATAAACCCTCTTTGAAAATCAGTATGAATGATTCCTGCCAATTCCGGTGCAAGCATTCCTTGTTTAAACGTCCAAGCACGACATTCATCTGGTCCAGCAGTAAAGAATGTTCTTAACCCCAAAAGATGATAAGCTTCCTTAATAAGTTTATCTAAGCCACTTTCTTCAATACCGAGATCTGCCATAAACATTTCTTTATCTTCTTTATCCATTCCTACTAATTCTGCTTCTATCTTGGCACAGATACACACGACATCACACTGTTCATTCTTTGCATATTCTAACACCTGTACGTAATAAGGATTAGCGATTGGATCTTCTAAATCTTCTTCTCCTACATTTGCAACATATATTAGTGGTTTCATCGTTAATAGCGTATATTGTTTAACAATAGCCATTTCTTCTTTATCAAAAGTGATTGTTCTTGCAGGTTTTCCTGCTTCTAAAGTCTCTTTTAGTTTTGTTAAAACACTCATTTCTGCTTTTGCATCTTTATCACCTGATTTTGCTTTCTTTTCCAGTTTTCCAATTCTTTTATCTACTGTTTCTAAATCAGCAAAAACAAGTTCCAAATTAATTGTTTCAATGTCTCTTATAGGATCAACATCTCCATCAACATGAGTAATATCTTTATCTCTAAAACATCTTACAACTTCACAAATCGCATCTGTTTCTCTAATATTTCCTAAAAACTTATTTCCTAAACCTTCTCCTCTACTTGCACCTTTCACTAATCCTGCAATATCAGTAAATTCAAAAGTTGTTGGTACTTTTTTCTTAGGTTTAAATATTTCTGTTAATTGATCTAATCTGCTATCAGGAACTTCTACAACCCCTACATTTGGATCAATAGTTGCAAAAGGATAATTTGCAGCTTCTACTTGTGCATTTGTTATTGCGTTAAATAATGTTGATTTTCCAACATTAGGTAATCCTACAATTCCAGCAGTTAATGCCATCTTTCTCACTCCTTTATTCCTCTCTATTTTAAATAAAATATAATGTAAAAGCAACTATTAACAAGCAATTTTACAATTCCTCATTTTCAATGTAAAATGGAATCATAGATAGAGGAGGAGACTTATGAAAACATTTTATGACATTATGTTAAACCAAATACGACAACATCATCTAGAAAATATTGTTATCGTTATTGCTAAGCATTCACCCTATATTATTGCAATGCTCTATTTGTTAACATTGTCATATTTATTCATCAATCAACATTCTCTTTTGTTTGTAACAATCTTCAAACCACTATCAACATTTCTTTTGGTTACTGTTTTAAGAAAATTTATCAATCGTCCCCGTCCTTGTGTTCAATTTCATATTCAACCATTAGTTGCTCATAAAAAAGATCAATCTTTTCCTAGCAGACATACAGCAAGCGCTTTTGCAATTGCATTGGCTTTAGCCAACCTCCATACAACATTAGGAATCATAGCAATTCTATTAGCCTGCATCGTGGCCTTATCGCGACTACTTACAGGTGTTCATTTCATAAGCGATATATTCGCTGGTATCATTATTAGTTTTCTTATTTTTATCATTTAAAAAGATGTAGAAACACATTCTACATCTCATTTGAAATATCTTTTCCATTACTAGCAATGACTTTTTTAAACCATTGGAAGCTTTTCTTTTTATAGCGTTTCATATCTTTAAGATCTTTATCATCTCTATTGACATAAATTGTTCCATATCGTTTAGACATTTCACCTTGTGAAGATAAAATATCAATCGGACCCCACATGAGATATCCTCGACAATCAACACCTTCATCAATAGCCAAACCAATCTGTTCAATATGATCTTTCATATAATTGATTCTGTCATCATCAATGACAGTTCCATTTTCTAATTGATCCCTCATACCAAAACCATTTTCAACAACCATAATAGGTAAACGATATTTTGCATAAATATCTCTTAAACCAATGCGTAAACTTAATGGATCGATTTGCCATCCCCATTCACTTGCCTTTAAATAAGGATTAATGGCTGCTTTAGCATTTCCATTCATATCTAAACTCAATTTGCCCGCAGAACATACTGTAGAAAAATAATAAGATAATGAAAGCCAATCACAAGTATTATTTTTTAATAATTCTAAATCTCCATCTTCCATTTCCGGCATTTTATTTTCATTTTTCATTTTTGCCATCATATAAGATGAGTATTCACCATATGTAAACATTTCAAAATACATATCTGTAACTGCCATTTGATTTCTTGCTTCTAGTTCATCTACTGGGTTACAAGTTGCCGCATAATGAGGAATGTAAATGACCATTCCCAAAACAATTGCATCAGGAATTGTATGTACTTTTTCAACAACTTTGGCATGGGCCACAAATGTATTATGTACTAGTTGATTAATAAATTTTTGCTCATCTTCCCCTTCTGGACAAACAGCTCCATAAGCCACTTTTTTGCTTCCCAATAAACCGATACTATTTTGTTCGTTAAAAGATATCCATTTTTTCACACGATCTCCATATCGATCTATCATTTTATTAGCAAAATCAATAAACAAATCAACAACATGACGACTATAAAATCCATTGTATTTTTCCATTAAAACTTGTGGCATTTCAAAATGATATAATGAACACATTGGTTCCATACCATGTTTGATCATCGAATCGATAAAGTCATCATAAAACTGCATTCCTTCTTCACTAAAATGTACCCCATCAGGACATACACGTGACCAATCTATTGAAAAACGATAGCTCGTAAATCCCATTTCTTCAAATAATGCAAAATCTTCATCATAACGATGAAAACTGTCTATCCCATCTTTAAAATCACTATGTTCTGGTTTAGGAAACAAATCACATACTGCAGGTGATTTTCCACATTCTGTATAAGCACCTTCACTTTGATGAGCAGTTACAGCACCACCCCATAAAAATCCATCTTGAAACATTTTTCTTCCTCCTTTATCTTTCATTGACTATTTTAACAAAGCCATAATGAAAGATAAATAAGATAGCCCGACTTCATTACATAGTTTCATTATTTTTGTAAAAATGAATTTTTTAAGAAAAAAAGTTTCAAAAAAGATATCAGGATCTTTTCCCTAATATCTTTTTTTGAAAATATGTTGATCTTTTCTTCACTTCATTATTTAAACGCCGATAACCTATCTTTTCCATTAAAGTTTGTTTATCAGAAAAGAGATTAGTCCCTAATCCTAGTCTATCTCCTTTGATTTTGACACCTATACTAGCCAAAATTGTAGGGCAAAAATCAAAAATTGCGAAATCTCTATTTTTACTATTTTGAACCTCGATAACTGGATTAATGAAACAGTTATACGGTGTTCTTACATAATCTTTGTCTAATTTTTTAAAGAACTTTTTAGACATACTATTATGATCACCAGTAATAACAATCGTCGTATTGTGATACCAATCTTGTTTTTGACACCATTTTACAAACTCAGCAACTTGATGAGATTGACAGTTAATCACATTTGCATATTGACGATCATATCGATTATCACATTCATCACATACAAAGCCATCTGGCGTATGCGTATCAATAGTGACCATTTCTAAATAAAATGGTTGATCCTTTTTGGATAATCCAATCAGATCTTCTTTAGCAAATTCAAATAATTTTTTATCTTCAAATCCCCAAAAAACAAGATAATCTTCAGGAATTCTTCCTGTTTCTTTAAGATGATGATAATCATTAATGACATAATCACCATGTTGGCGAAAGAAGTTAGAAGTACATCCAAAAGCAGCATCTGATCCTTGAATCAACTCTGTATAATAACCTTCTTTTTTTAAAATTTCACCAATTGACACACAGCCTGGTAAGTATGATGTCAGATGATCATATTTTTTTGAATAATCGATAAACAAAGGAATCCCAGCTTCCTGTCCAACCATCGATCCAATAGTCCATTGTGTCCCTTCAATTGTTTTTGCACCACCTATTTGTTGATTATGTGAAAAGTTAAGGTTTTCCTGGCATAATTCCCCTAACTCTTCCATATAATTTTCATCTTCTTGTCCTCCCAAATCACGTGACAAATATGTGTTTTCCACCGATTCTAAATAAATATGAATAAGATTCCTTTTTTGTGAAAACTCTAATTGCACTTCATGAGGATCATGATAATAGCGTTCATATAAATTTGTTTTTTGAACTGCCTGAAATAAATATGAAGGTATCTCATAAACATATAATGCAACAAGAACAGTAAAAACAATCATCACCAGAATTGTCTCTGTTTGATAATGATATAATATTTTTAACGGTGTATAATGCATACATATATAGAATATAATCAAAAGACATAAAGTCCCTGGAACAGTTTCTTTCAACAGATCCTTATATACACCCTCATCTGTTCCATCACACGGAACAACTAAATGATAAATCATCTGGTTGATGCTTTTTGCATCAAATGTACGTACGCTCCATCGTATCGCAAATAAAGCATAAACACAAATCACAAATATGACCATCATTAACATCATTTCACCTGCTTTCTTGTGCATTATATGATGATATTATGACAAATTTATGAATTATCATCATGTTGTGTTATTACTTTTTTTAATCTTTTTTCAAAATCACGTCTAGAAAACATCACAATAGCTTGACAGCCCAAACATCTAATCTTAATATCAGCACCCATACGAATAATCTGCCATTGATGAGATTTTTTACATGGATGTTGTTTTTTCATTTCGACAATATCATTTAATTGATATTCCATAATTTCCCTCCTATTTCATATGATTGTAAAAAGCTTCTAGCGTATTTTTTAATAACATAGTAATTGTCATTGGTCCAATTCCTCCAGGAACTGGTGTGATAGCGTATACTTTATCTTTCACATCTTCATAATCAACATCACCACATAACTTATTATTATCATCACGATTGATACCAACATCTAAAACAACTGCACCATCTTTTACATAGTCACTATTAATCATCTTTGCTTTTCCTACAGCTGCAATAAGAACATCTGCTCTTTGACACACTTCTTTTAAATTTTCTGTATGACTATGGGCAATCGTCACGGTTGCATTACTTTGTAAGCAAAGCAAAGCAACAGGTTTGCCAACAATATGACTTCTTCCAACAACAACAACTTCTTTTCCTGTAAGATCATAACCAATCTGATCAAGCAAGACCATCATTCCTTTAGGTGTACATGGTACTAAACTATGTTGCCCTAAAAACAAGCGAGCGACATTAGCAGGATGAAATCCATCAACATCTTTAGAAGGATCGATAGCTTCTAATACTCGATCTTCACATATGTGGCGAGGAAGTGGTAATTGTACCAAAATTCCATCAACTTGATCGTTTTGATTTAGCATTTCAATTTCTGCAAGTAATTGTTCTTCTGTAAAACTTTCTTCATGCCTGATAACTAAAGAATCCATTCCGACATATTGGCAACCTCTCTCTTTATTTCTAACATAAGTTTGACTTGCCTGATTGTCTCCTACCAATATAACAGCTAATTGTGGGACTCTTGGATAATGCACTTTTATTTTTTCTATTTCTTCTTTTATCTCATCTTTTATTTTTAACGATATATCTTTTCCACTGATTCTCATCATTTTTATCCCCTCCAACTTGCATAGATTATAATATTATCTTATTTCAAATTCAATGCTTATCATCATTTGCTTATCATCATTTCTCAAATAAAAAGGAGGTCTCTCCTCCTTCATATCAAAACGTTGTTGAGCTTCATGATAACATATTTTACCAAGCTAAATCTGCTTTGTTTGTTACATTTACATAAGTGATATAAATCTTATCCGATTCTTCCTTTAAAGAATCAAATTGTATTTGTATCCCAAAGTTCTCTTCTTCAACTTTTAGATCATATTTTTCAGTATATTTATTTTTTCTTTTAATTGCTTTATTTTGAAACTCTGGAGCCATTTCTGCAAAACTGTCTTTATCTATATCATACCCATTTAAAAAGATGAAACCACATGTTATCAAATTTGGATTTGATAAAAAGTTTGGTTCTAGATCAACCCACCCTCTATCACTTTCCATAGAAATACCTTGAATCTTAATATCATCTAAATGGCTTGTGTCTATATAAACAGAAATATTACAATGTGTGTCACCTTCATCAAGTGTTGCATCCACTTTATAATACATGCCAGAAACACTATTCGTTGCTTTTTTTGCAGCTGCATATTGTTTTTTATCTAACTTAACATGTGTCTGTGAAACAAACAAATCCAATGATCCACCTAATTTGAACTTATAGCCATTAAAGTATAGATATTTATTTAAATGAATAGTATTTTCATCTGTCTTTCCTATTGTTGATATAGCTTTTTGAGATGAGCTGCATCCAGAAAGACAAAGAATCATCAAAACTGCCAATAACAATTTGACTCTTTTCATATAAAAAGCTCCTTTTATACAAATATATTCTATTATTTAGAAC
>CAMFRJ010000021.1 GCA_945981915.1 uncultured Erysipelotrichaceae bacterium | reverse complement strand
AACCTTGGAAATTTGCTCCATAGCCTACTGATGTCGGTACTGCAATAACAGGTGCTTTGACTAATCCACCTACAACCGAGGCTAAAGCGCCTTCCATTCCAGCAACTACAACAATAACATGAGCGCTTTGAATATCATCCAATCTATTTAATAAACGATGCAATCCAGCAACACCTACATCATTAATTTGAATGACTTCATTTCCTAATAACCTTGCAGTAATAGCTGCTTCATTGGCCACATAGAGATCGCTTGTTCCAGCACAGATCACAGCAATTTTTCCTTTATTCATAGGTAATGCTTCTTTTTCGTAATAAAACATCTTTGATAGCGGCTCATATTCAAAATCAGGAAAGCATATTTTTAAATAATCATACTTGTCTTGATCAACTCTTGTCACAATAATCTGTTTTTGTTGATGTTCTAACATGTGATTGATGATCATTTCAATCTGATGAACATTTTTACCAGCACCATAAATCACCTCTGGTGCTCCGGTTCTTTGTTTTCTATCATAATCGATACAATATTCCTGATGCCCGATCAAAGATAAAGCCGTATCTACATCTAATTCATGTTTTTCAATTTTTTCTAATATTTCTTTCATTTCCATGATGTCTATCCTCTTTGAAAACAAAATGGTAACTCTAAACCATGTTGTTCTAATAAATCTTTATCTTTTAATATTTTTTCTGTTTCATCTTGCATAATAATTTCTCCTTGATCAAGCAAGATGATTTGATCTGCAACTTCTAATGCCATATCTAGATCATGTGACACAATCAACATCGTTTTTTGACAAGATTGAATAAATTCAATCATTCTTCTTCTGCCTTTAGAATCTAGAAATGATGTTGGTTCATCCATCAACAAAATATCAGGTTCCATAACCAAAACAGAAGCAATCGCAGCCATTCTTTTTTGACCCCCTGATAGCTGATGACTAGAACGATTCAATAAATCTTTAATTTGAAGCTGCTTAACTATTTGATCAATCTTCAATTCAATTTCTTTTTGCGATTTCTTTTGATTGATTAAACCAAAAGCTATATCATCATATATACGACTCATAAACAGCTGATGATCTGGATTTTGAAAGATCATCCCAACTTTTTGTCTTATTTGTTTAAGATGTTGTTGATCAAGTAAAACACCATCAATTCTGATTTCACCTGAAAAATCAACAATAGACACCAATGTTTTTAATAATGTTGATTTACCACTACCATTTTGTCCAATGATGACATAGCAACCATTATCCAATTGAAGATTAATATGATTTAAAGCTATGATGTCATTATCATAAATCACATTCACATCTTTCATTTCTATCATATGCATACCACCTTTATCATCATCAATATACCAACACCAATCATCATGATAAACACATCTTCACTATTTATTTTTTGATGATGCTGATAAGTTATTTCAATATCAAAACCTCTACATTTCATACAATGATAGATATCTTGACTTTGTTTCATACTACCTACCAATAAATGACCAACAAAACTGCCCATATCCTTCATTTGAATTGCTTGATCATTTGGACTTCTCAACAGATAAGACCTAGCCATCAATGTTGCTTCTTCTAACAGAAGATAAATATAACGATATGTCATGACCAGCTGTAAAACAAAAATTGCGGGAACCTTTAAAAAAACAAGTTCACAAGTCAATTCATCAAATGATGTTGTTGTAATTAATAAATAGGCCAAACTTAGACATAAAAATGTTTTTAAAAAAAGCAATAGACACAAGATAATCCCTTCATTGATATAAAAACCATAAAAATACATCTTATTTTGATTCAATAATAAATAGGATAACCCTAAACATAAACACAAAGGTAACCCCAACAAGCCTCTTTTCAATAACTGTTTGATAGGAATTTGGCAACATTTGGTTATAAAAAGAACAAGAAAAAGATAGATGAGCAACTCTATGATACTTTTTGTAGAAATCAAACATACTAATATCATCGTTGTCATCATCATTTTGACAAGTGGATGAAGATGATGAATAAAAGTATCAAGATGACCATATTCATCCACCTGTGACATATTCATTAATGATGTAAATAATTTATTCATGTTTATCTTTTTTTGTCACACAATAGCCAATTGTGCCAACTAAAATAAGTGTGAACGCTCCTCCAACAATTCCTGCTGTTGATGTACCGAAAGGATGATCATTGTGACGAAAATGATAATCCGGCAAAATAGAGGTTGTTTCCTGTACCTGTTCGATTGCTTTTTTTGTTTCATCATCATTTTCAATATCACTTTGACCTAATAAGCCTTCCAAAGACCATTCTAAACCATCTGGATATTGAGAAGCATACAATGATAGTCCTCCTCCCAGAAATATCGTCACAAATGCAAATATCAGCACTAATTTTTTGAAATAGAACTGATGATCACTTTGTTTTGATAAAGCACAATCAATCATACGTGGGCTTTGTTGATAGACATAAAGAACAATTGCCCCTGTCAACAATCCTTCTACAAGAGCAATTGCCAAATGGATTGGTAACATTAATGAAAGAAATGGGACAAAACCTAAAGTTGTCACTTGAGAGACTATTGTTTCAATAACGACAAAGAATGCTCCTAATTCTAAACCAACAACAACTCCAGCTAAAGAAGCTGCAATCATTCTTTTTTTATTAAGATGATTTTTTAATAACGGTTTAACAATCAAAGGATAGGCTACAAAGCAAGGTAAGACTCCCATATTAAACATATTACATCCTAAAGCTAATAAACCACCATCTCCAAAAAACAAACATTGGATGATCAAAACACAACATAATGATAAAAAAGCGGGATATTGTCCTAAAATAAGGCATAATAATATGCCACCTCCAATATGCCCAGAACTTCCTGTTGCTGGAATTGTAAAATTAATCATTTGTCCAGCAAAAATGAAAGCACCCATAACTGCCATCATTGGTATTTGACTTTCATCATGTCTCTGATATATCTTTTTTAATGATAAAACTAAAAAAATGGCACTTATGATAAAAAATACAATTCCAATAGGAATTGATATTAATCCATCTGCCATATGCATTAAAATCAATTGATTCATATATTTTCCCCTTTCTACTTAAAACATTTCTATGTTTATTGAAACTTCATGTATCAAGGTTCTATTTATCAAAACGACCACTACTGATGCCACTTAAATCTAATGTGACATATTCAAATCCTTCTTCTTTGATTTGATCAATCAATGTAGGATGATTGATTATTTTTACAAAATCTTTTTTCTCTGCTTCAATTCTTACAAGATTCTCATGAACACGACATCTAACATGATTAACTTGAAAATCATGTAATAATGATTCAATACGATCAACCTTTGCCAATTTTTCTTCACTAAGATATGTATCATAGGGAAAACGTGTTGCCAAACAGGCA
Source organism: uncultured Erysipelotrichaceae bacterium (assembly GCA_945981915.1). Taxonomy (GTDB): domain Bacteria; phylum Bacillota_I; class Bacilli_A; order Erysipelotrichales; family Coprobacillaceae; genus Faecalibacillus. Next base: position 7,475 of record CAMFRJ010000021.1, on the reverse strand, counting down.
TTAGCAGGTTTTTGATATGTTTCAATATTGCATTCTTTGGAATATTGTCGAATTGTTTGTTTGTCCATGATTGTCAAAGGTGAAAGAATTCCCAATTCTTCACATGCTTTTCTTCCAGGACGATAAACTTGTAAATCATCATGATTCATACCATCTAAAACATAGTGAAATCCCTTTTCTCTAGCTTTTTTAATCACTTGAGACATAATCATCTTTTTACAATGATAACAACGATCTTTTCTATTATATCGAAAACTATCTATTGATAAAACATCGATATCAATCACTTCATATTGACCATCTTGTAACAGTGCTCTTGCACTTTTTACATCTTCCTTAGACATCATCAAACCTACACACAAAATAGCCAATACATGATCTTTACCTAAAGTATCACAAGCAACACTATACAAAAAATGAGAATCACAGCCACCACTATAAGCAATCGCTACCTTCTGATAGCCTTTTAAAATTTGCTTTAATTCTTCTAACTGATTCATTATTGTCACCTCTTATACAGTAGAGCCATTATAACAAAAATTCATATAAATATCAAAAAGAGATGTCTATTTTTTTAACACCTCTTCTATCATCATTATAATTTTCTTCCACATCCTGTGCAAAACGCTTGCCCTGGTTTCACTTCTTTACCACATTGTGGACATTTTGCAGCTATTTGTGTTGCTTTAAGATCAGCTCCACAAATATCACATTTATCTTTGTCACCTTCTATTTCTAGTCCACAACTTGGACACACTTTTTTAGGTGTTGCTCTTTTTGGAGCTTCCAATTTTTCACCACAAACAATACAGAACTTTTGTCCTTCCTTAATAGGAGAATGACAACTTGGACATACTTTTACTTCTGGCTTTGGTATATCTTGTTTTATTTCTGGAGTTGCTTCACTCGTCTTTTGAAGATCTTTTAAATTTGTTCCACAGCCAGTACAAAATAACTGTCCTGGTTTCACTTCTTTACCACATTTCGGACATTTTGTGAACTGAATTTCTTCAACAGGTGCTGTTGTCTCTTCTTCACTTGTTGCTTCCTGTTCTTTAGCAACTGGTTCTTCTACAGGTACCACTTCTTCAACCACTGGTTCGTCGACAGGCAAAGTATCTTCAACGACTGGTTCTTCTTTAACCACATCATTTTGCTTGATTTCATTTTCTTCTGCATCTTGTTTTTCCACTTTTGTACCACAGCGTGTACAGAATAATTGTCCTTCAGTTAAAGGTGCCCCACAATTTTGGCAATGTTTTCCATCATTTATTGTATGAATTAATTTTGTTCCACATTTTAAGCAAAATGACGCTGTTTCAGGATTTTCATGTCCGCATTGTGGACATTCCACAATTTTTTTCAAAACAAGAATTTGTTTTTTCATATCAGCTATTTTTTGACGACTTTCATCTATTGTTTTGCACAGTTGATCTAATTCATCTTTTGCTTCATCTTTTTTTGTATAGAAAAGTTCACCGATTTGACTATAAACATTTTTAATCTTTCTTTCTTCTTCATTGATTGCTGCTTTTAAACTCATGATTTCTGATGCTTCTTTTGTCTTTTGAACAGCATTATTTCCTAATTCATTCATTTTGTTTTCAATATCATCAAGCACTGACATATTTATTCCTCCCTCATCATATAATATTATTATAAATGATTCATAAAGAAAAAAGTAGAATAAAATTCTACTTTTCCATATTTTTTCGATACTGTTGTTTTCTTTCTAACTCTGTCAAATAACGTTTTCTTAAACGAATATGTTCAGGAGTGACTTCTACTAATTCATCTTCATTAATATAGTCTAAGCAAGCTTCCAAATTGAATTGGCGAGGTCTCTTTAAGACAACAGTTGTATCTTTCGATGAAGAACGTGTGTTGGTCATCTGTTTTCCTTTTGTAACATTCACAACAAGATCATTATCACGGTTATGTTCACCAACAATCATTCCTTCATAAACTTCAACACCAGGACCAACAAACATGACCCCTCTATCTTCTACACTTCCTAATGAATAAGCAGTTGTTTGTCCACTATCGATAGAAATCATAACACCTAAAGAACGTTTCCCAACTGTTTCACCTTCCATAGGGCGATATTCTAAGAAAGAATGGGAAATAATTCCATAACCTTTTGTCATTGTTAAAAAGTTTGTCATAAATCCAATTAATCCACGAGATGGAATCGTATAGACAACTCTTGTCTGACCATCTCTAGAATCCATACTTTCCAATGTTCCTCGACGATATCCTAACGATTCAATGACATTTCCAATACAATCATCTGGTGCTTCAATGTTGACTTCTTCATATGGTTCACATTCAACACCATCAATTTCTTTGATAATGACTTTTGGTTTAGACACTTGTAATTCATAACCTTCACGTCTCATATTTTCAATTAAAATTGATAAATGTAATTCTCCACGACCAGAAACAATCCATTCTTCACTATTTGGAATTCTTTCAATTTTTAAAGAAACATCTCTATTTGTTTCCTTAAACAATCTTTCTTCTATCTGTCTTGCAGTAACAAATTTACCATCTTTTCCCGCAAAAGGCGAAGTATTTGTTCCAAATACCATTTGAATTGTTGGTTCATCAATGTGTAATAATGGTAAAGCTTCTTCCTTTCCAGTATTACATACAGTTTCTCCTACACCAATATCACTAAGCCCTGCAATAGCGACAATATCACCAGCAGAAGCTTCTTTAATTTCGATTCTGTGTAACCCGATAAAACCATATAATTTTTGTACTCTAAATTGTGTATGTGTTCCATCAGCTCTTACACAAGTCACTGATTCATTGAGATGAATCTTTCCTCTTTGAATACGTCCGATTCCAATACGTCCTACATAATCATTATAATCAAGTAATGCAGGTTGGAATTGTAAGCTACCATCTTCATCAACCAAAGGTTCAGGGATTTCTTTAATGATCATATCAAATAAACAATCCATATTTGGTACTTGTGTTTTGATATCTGGATCTAAGCTAGAAGTCCCCTGTAAAGCAGAAGTATAAATTGTAGGGAAGTCAAGCTGCTCATCATCGGCACCTAATTCCATAAATAATTCTAAGACTTCATCCATAACTTCTGGTATACGTGTCACAGGTCTATCAACCTTATTAATAACAACGATAGGTTTGACTTTCGCTGCTAAAGCTTTTTTCAAAACAAAACGTGTTTGTGGCATTGTTCCTTCATAAGCATCAACAACAAGTAAAACACCATCTACCATGTTCATAATACGTTCTACTTCCCCACCAAAGTCAGCATGTCCAGGTGTGTCCATAATATTGATACGATAATCTTTATAATTAATTGCAGTATTCTTTGCAAGAATAGTAATTCCTCTTTCTCTTTCAAGTGCATTGCTGTCCATGGCACGATCATTGATTTGTTCATGATCATCTAATGTTCCTGATAACTTTAATAATTGATCAACTAAAGTTGTTTTTCCATGGTCTACATGGGCAATAATCGCTATATTTCTAATATTCATACACTATTCCCCCTTTTTTAACGGACTCATTATATCACATTCATTGTATTTGTCATTATTTTTTTAATAAAGAAGCTATTAAAAAATAACCTTTTTAATAGCTTCTGTATATCTTTTATACCCTTCATCATTGATATGTAAACCATCAACATATAAGTCTTCTATGGGTTCTCCTTTTTTATTGCATAAAGATGAATATGCATTGATAAAAGTCACATATTCATATGGAATTGTTTTTTTCATTTCCTTAAAGATCATCTTTAACATGTCATTACTACGTAAAACTCCTGGTGTTGAATGATAGTCATGTAACCTTTCAATACATGGTAAAGGAGATACAACATAGATGAGACATTCAGGTAGATTATAATGTACTGTTTCTACCAATTCTTTGACATTAATAGCGATATCTTTAGGAGATTGCATCACCGTTTTTCCTAGATCATTGGTTCCAATCATATAGATCAAACGTGATGGCTGAAATTTCAAAACACCTTCATCAATAAAATTAAGCAACATTGTTGATGTGATGCCACCAATTCCACTATTATATTTCCATTCAATTTCTGGAAAAAACTGATCAATATCCATAAACTCTGTTAGAGAATCACCAAGAAAAACAGTTCCTCCTGGATGAGCATGTTGATTATTTTGAATGATTGTTTTCATACGATCAATCGTCATCTCTCTTATTTGATAATAATTTGTTAAAAATTTCATATTTTCTCTCATATTAATTCCTCACTTTTTCTCTTTTTCTCACATATAAATGTATTATATCACTAACTTATCGTTATCATGTCATATTTTATCTCTTTCCATGAAAAAAAGTTGAACTATTCTTAAAAAAGTGATATTTTATTATCATTAATATAGGAGGGGAACAAAAATGGTAAAAGTTGTCAAATTTGGTGGTTCATCGCTTGCTGATTCTGAACAATTTAAAAAAGTTTACAACATTATCAATAGCGATCCAGATCGTAGATATGTTGTCCCATCAGCACCAGGGAAACGTTTTAAAGATGACATCAAAGTCACTGACTTATTATACAAAGCATACAATGCAGAAAGTGAAATTGAATTTGATTGTACATTTACAACAATCAAAGACAGATATCAAAGTATTATTGATGAATTAGGTTTAGATCTTGATCTTAGTGAAGAATTTGATATTATTGAAAATAATTTCAAAAACAAATTAAGTGAAGAATATGCTGCAAGTCGTGGAGAATACTTAAATGGTATTGTTTTAGCAAAATATTTAGGTTTCACTTTTATAGATGCAGCAGATGTTATTTTCATTGATGAAAATGGAAATTACGATGATAAAATGACTGATCCTATTTTATCAAAAAAATTAGCAGAAGTTGAAAATTGTGTCATTCCTGGATTTTATGGTTCAAGTAATGATGGAAATAAACAAATTAGAACTTTTTCACGTGGTGGTAGTGATGTCACTGGTTCAATTGTTGCAAAAAATGGAAGAGTCAAGATCTATGAAAACTGGACTGATGTTTCTGGTTTCTTAGTAGCTGACCCACGTATTGTGAAAAATCCTGAAGTCATTGGTACGATTACTTATAAAGAATTACGTGAATTATCTTACATGGGAGCTAGTGTTCTACATGAAAATTCCATTTTCCCTATTCGTTCTCAAGGAATTCCAATCGTTATCAAAAACACAAATCGTCCAGAAGATGCCGGAACTTTAATTGTTGAAAGTACATGTCATAAACCAAATCATATTATTACTGGAATTTCTGGTAAACAGGGATTTGCGACAATTATGATTGAAAAAGATATGATGAATAATGAAATTGGTTTTGGTAGAAAAGTGTTACAAGTCATTGAAGAAGCAGGATTATCATACGAACATACACCTTCTGGAATTGACACAATGAATGTAATCGTTGAATTAAATTCCTTTATCGAACATGAACAAGAAATACTTGCTAATCTTCATCGTGCTGTACAACCTGATTCTATTGAATTAGAATCTGATCTTGCCTTAATTGCCATTGTAGGACGTGGAATGAGAGACGGTCGTGGTATTGCAGCGAAAGTCTTTAGTGCTCTTGCTAGTAAAAAAATCAATGTCAAGATGATCGATCAAGGATCTTCAGAATTAAATATCATTGTTGGTGTCAAAAACATTCACTTCAAAGAAGCAATTCGTGCTATCTATGATACCTTTATCACAAATGATCAAAATTAAAAAAGAGTTGACCAACCAACTCTTTTTTTATCGACTATGTTTATTTTGATGAACTAAAGAAACACAATATGTCTGTGAATACTTTTCATAAATCATCTCGTCATGTTTAAAGAAGACTGTAATCAATGATTTAAAAAGAAAAACAATCCACAAATAAGCAATCACTGATATTTCAAGCCAAATCATATAGTAAAATGGTGCTCTTAACGTTAACGAATATGTATAAGCATCTATCATAAAACAAGGCACGACATAAACCATCATCAATAGAACTGCATAACGTTTGATATATTGATTGAATGTGATGATTCGATCATATTCATCTTCTAAACCGATTTTTACCAGTTTCATTCCTAATGTTTGCCCTTGTAAAGAATATGGTAACAAGCCAAAATAGAATACTGTCATCAAAAAATAGGTCAACAGATAATCAAAGCGTATTTCTAATTGATGAATGATCACTGTTGCAAATCCTAAAAAGATCATATCAACAACAAAAGCTAATGACCTTCTCATAAAAGAAACTTGTTTTCCTTTATCATATGATAATTGATCTAATTGTTTTCTTGTTGGTAAAATTTTTAAAAGAAATGGCGTCATTATGTACCCTAACATTGCTCCTAGTGTGTTGATGATCAAATCATCAACATCAAATAAACGATATGGATAATGATAGATACCCAAGATTCCTGTTAATTGTAATAATTCAAATGACAATGAAAATAAAAATCCTGCAAGAAATACCTGATACCATTTTTTATTGAAATAATAACGTAGATATATGCCAAATGGTAAGGTTAATAATAAATTAAAAATAGCCTGATAAACTTGCGGACATTTCAAATAAGCAATGAACCCATGTAAATCCTTTTGTATGATTTCTTCAATAAAATGAAAGGGAACCAATTGCATTGTCTGGCTAAGTCTTGGAATATCACTTTGTGGAAATGGTAAGATAACTAAAAAATAAGCACATAATAAATATAAGATCATTGAATAAACAATAGTAATTCTTGTAAAAAGCATTGCTCCATATTTACGATATTGATAGATCATATAAGGGAGTGTAAATACAGCAGCTAAGATGGGAAAAATAAAAAATCCCATCTTTATTGGATAGATATAAGCTCTCATATTTTCACCTTCTTAAGCCCATGATGGTTTAGCTTCAAATGAACGTAACGTTCCTTGATAAGGAAAAGTAAGTCGACTAGAAAATAACATCGGTTGCGATGCAACATCATGTGAACCATATTTATGATCTCCAACTAACGGAAACCCACGGCTAGCAAATTGGACACGAATTTGATGACTTCTTCCTGTATATAAGCGAATATGTACTAATGATGTCTCTCCACTAGTAATCGTGTCAAATGCTAATTTTGCCTTCTTGACCCCTTTTCTTTCTCTCTTTACAACAAATACTTTATTTTTCCTTGAATCTTTAAATAATAAGTCTTCATATATTCCTTCTTTTGGTAATGAACCATGAACCAATGCCAGATACTCTTTGACCATGGTTCCTTCTTGAATAGAACGTGATAAGTATCCAGCCATTTTTTTATTTCTAGCATAGACCATTACACCACCAACATTGAGATCTAAACGATGAACAGTATAGATAGAACCACCTAATTCATCTTTTAACATCAAAGGAAATTCTTTTTGCGAATCAAATCCTATTGGTTTGATTGCAACCTGTCTCTTATACACATCTCCGAGCCCACGAGACTAAGGCGAATCTC